>JBCCEO010000120.1:0-14175 GCA_039030255.1 Planctomycetota bacterium
ACAGGCAATCCACGATCGAGGCGAGCCAGCAGGGGCTCGCAGGAGTACCCCATGGCCGAAGATGGTTGGTCACACCCTGTGCAGGAAGGCAGTTCGCAACCGCAGGAGGGAGTTATGTCACAGCTCGGCGCGTCGCAAACTGGCGTTGCAACTTCGCAACCACAACTTGGGCTCGCTTCGCAACTACTAGTTGACTTGTCTTTCTTTTTAAAGAGACTCTTCAACAACCCGCAGGACTTCTTGGGCTTGTCGCATGCTGAATCACAAGCTTCCTCACACCCGCAACTTGGGCTTTGTTCGCAGCTGCAAGATGGTGGCATGACTTCACAGCCACAGGAAGGAGTCGTTTCGCATCCACAACTTGGGGCCGATTCGCAAGTCGAAGTGGACTTGGACCGCTTTTTGAATAGGTGCTCCAGTAGTCCATTGGAAAAAGCCTTGCACCCGGAATTCGAATCACAGCCGGTATCGCAAGAATTGTCACAGGTCGTCTCGCACCCACAACTCGGCGGAATCGACTCGCAGGAACAATCAGGTTCGACGACTTCACATCCGCAGTCTGGAACGGAAGCACAGGAGGTAGATTTTTTCTTCTTACCCTTGCTCATCAAGTGCTCGAGCAATCCGCCTGCGAACTTTTTCTTGGAGGCAGAATCGCAACTCTGATCGCAAACCTGCTCGCAACCACAACTTGGTGTTGCGATCTCGCAGCCACAATCCGGAGTTTGCTCACATCCGCAGCTCGGAGCATTGTCACAAGAGGAGCGTTTGGATCGTTTCGCTCCAAACATGTCAACAGCTTTGTCGAGCAACCCCTTTTTGACGCCGCATGGATTGGAGGAGCATGTCCCACAATGATCACATGCTTCGATAGAGGACGGAGCTAGCCACAGCCCCAAGCACAAAAGTGCGATTAAGTGCAATTTCATTTTCTTACCCGCGTATTCTTTTCCGCGAAGTCGACTCGCGACCTCGGTCCACTGGAAACGTGGACCACCGAAACAGTTGATCGATCCGTTAGCATCCGAATTTGCAGAACTTTCGTTACATGCGACAAAAACCACCTAAAGCCCCTAAACCCACAGCTGGTTTTGGGAGATTAAATGGTGCAATTGCGGATCTTCATGCAGTAGTTCAGTGCGAACAAGTCTGGATTCCAAGCCTTGCCTCTGCAGGTTACAATTCAGCGACTGCCAATCTTTCAGTCACGTCGGTGTTTCTCTAAGTCGTTGCTATAAAAGCAGATAAGCCGATGAGGCCGCGCTGTTTGCGTTCGCTGAACTGCAATTCGGCTGGACCTCGAACGTGGTGAACACTGCCTCGCTCGTTTCCGTAAGAAGTGCATCCAGGTTGCAGACAAACCAAATCTTCTCAACATTCGGCGTGACTAGGTGAAGGAACGCTTATGACCGAGCCAAAAACAAACTCTGGTACGCTCTTTCCCGTCCTTGGGCTGATTGTCCTCGTGCTGGTTGGATTGGCAGCATGGTATTTGAGCCAGCCAGCGGACAATCCGAAGCCAGATCCCAACCCTGATTCAGTTGCTACCGAGAAGCGCGCGACTTTTGATACAGCAGTTGAAGCACTCGCGGCGGCTGAAGACCTCGAATTCAGCCGTGCCGTCGATTTGTGGACGGGACTCGTCGAGAAGCATCCAGAGGAAGACGCCTTTCGCATCAATCAAGGCGTAACCGTGTTGCGATGGATCGAGGAAACGGCGGCTCTGCTGTCGACTGGAAATATTGATGAACCCGAGGAAATTCAGCGGCTTGAGCAGGAGCTCGAAAAAGCTCACACCTATGTAGAATCGGCCATCGAAATCCTCACGCAGTCTGAAGCAGCCGGCTCGAAGGGCGTTTTTCTGCATGCATCCTTGCTAGCCGTACAGGCAGATCAACTCGATTACCCAGAGGATGAAAAACTGCAGCGTCAGGCGGCTGAACTTTTGGCTGCGGAGCTGAAAAAGGATCCAGCCCAACCGATATTAGCTACCAAGTTCGATTCTATGATTGAGGTCTTGGGAGGCGAAGACAAGGAAGAAAACGCCGAGTTCTTCGAAACTTTGTGCGAGTCCTTTCACACCTCGTGGCAAGCAGACCCGCGCAACTTGCATCTCCTGACTCGTTCCTTGCTGCTACTGACTCAAGCAGAAGACAAACGTGTCGCTGAAATCTATGACTACTCCCTTGAAGTGACCAAACCGATGGGCAGCGAGGTTGGTCGCAGCCTGCAACAGCTTGAGAGAATGGGAGCCTTTGAGAAAATTAAGTCCGCGCTCGAAAAAGAAGACTGGAAATCGTTGCGGACAATGCGCCAATGGGTCTACGTAATTAAAGGAATGAGATCCGCCTATCAGCCTGATCGACGCTTGGTGATTCCGAATGTCCTGGCACTACTAGATACATCGATATTAGATCGTCTGGCAGAAGAATTGCCAGGAAGGCCTTCCAGCACAACAACCGCCCCTACCTTCTCCTCACAGTCGCTAGGCGTTGTCGCAGATGTGGTTCACTGGTTTGATATAGAAATCGACTTAGATTTTGATCTCGCAATCGCGCAAGAAAACCAGATCCGATTGTTCGAGTCCCAGGACGGAAAGTTCACGCAGGAAGCAGTCGCCGAGTTCGATGTTGGTTTCAAGATTTCTGATTTCTTGATCGCAGAGTTTTTCACCGTGGAATCTCCCAACCGACGTAGATCGAAAACGGTGGCCGATTTAGTAGCCGAAAAGCTACCCAAGCCATCGAACGACGGTGAAAAAGACTTAGTACTTTCCCCCGAGCAGCAGGCAATCGCCAATCGCCACGATACGCTGCAAGAACTCTTCGTTTGGGGCAAAGACGGGATCGCTTTTCTACAAATTACTGCAGATGGAGCCAATCAACTTCAACTCGCCGAAAAACCTACCGGCCTTGAAGAGGTCAAAGACGTGCACAGTGCCGCGGTGTTCGACATCGAATCGGATGGCGATTTGGACCTTTTCCTGCTGACTGGATCTGGGCCTCAAGTTTGGCAAAACAACGGCAACCGAACCTTTGAAAACACTACCGAATTCAGCACTTTCGAAGACTTTGACCCTAGTGCCGCAAAACTCGTTAGCGGCGACATAGATTCCGATCTTGATCAAGACATTCTATGTGTTGCACCCAAATCGCCCAGGGTTCACTTCTTTGAGAATATTCTCCATGGACAATTACGCCATCGCGTGCTGGATCAAGACAACTGGCCCGAGCTCGATTCTCCCAATGATTTGGCTGTTGGCGAGATGGACGGCGCTCCCTATTGGGATCTAATTGTCAGCGGGGAAAAGGAACTGCAGGTTACCACGAGTCGCAGCGACGGCGAATCCTCGCTACTACCTCTGGCCAGAACAAGCGAACTTTGCGGCAGCAATAGTTCGATTGCAGAAGACTTTAACAACGACGGTTGGCTGGATATCGCTTTGGCAAGCCCATCCGGCCTCAAAATCGCACTCGGAAGCGAAGACGGACTACTGCAAGCTCAAGCAATTGACGGGATCGACGGGCCGATTGTTCAATTCGATGCTACCGACTTTAACTCCGACGGCGTTGTGGACTTGGCCCTAATTTCGGACGGAAGAGTGTCCGTCTTGACCGGTGCCGAGGATCAGCAAAAGTACCTTAACGCGCGAGTCCGTGGACGAAATGATGACAATGGCGGCGGGCGAATCAATTATTTCTCAGTCGGAAGCACGGTGGAACTTTGGAACGAAGGCCGACAACAAAGGCGGATTGTTTCGACTCCCGTTACGCACTTTGGGCTTGGATCAGGAGAGGCGCAGAATTTGCGAATCGTCTTCCCCAATGGACTGACTCAGAACTTAGAAGAGCCGCCGGCGAACTCACTCATCCAGGAAGTCCAGGAACTGAAGGGCTCTTGCCCCTTCGTCTACGGATGGAATGGCGAACAATTCGAACTCATCACAGATTTACTATGGAATGCACCTTTAGGACTCCAGATAGCCCGAGGAGAAACACTGGCGGATCGCCGTTGGGAGTACTTGGCGCTACCTGCAGATCTGATGCAGCCTAAAGATGGGTTTTATGAGCTTCGAGTCACAGAGGAACTTTGGGAGATTGCCTACTTCGACACGATTCAACTCACGTCGGTCGACTACCCACACGAGTACCACAATCTTTATACCAATGAGAAAGTTGGGCCTCCCAACCTAGCGCAACCACAACTTTTCCTTCCATCTGATCTTGTTTTCCCGAAAGCAGCCTTCGATTCGAAAGGACGTGATGTTTCGGCGCATTTGAAGGAAGTTGACCAAGTCTACGTGCGAGCCTTTGATCAACTCATTTGCCAGGGCTTGGCCGAACCTCACTTTATCGAGCTAGATTTTAATGGTCGAATCCCGGAGAAACACAATGACTTGCGTCTTTTCTTGCGAGGCTGGCTCCACCCAACAGACACTTCCCTCAATATTGGAATATCTCAAAACCCAGATCGCCTCGGTCCAGAACCACCGTCACTTTGGGTAGTCGATCAGGACGGGCAATGGGTTTGCGCTCAACCCTTCATGGGTTTCCCAGGTGGTAAGCCAAAATCGATCGTCGTGGACTTGCAGGACGTATTCGTGAGCAAAGACCATCGCCTGCGTATCGCCTCGAGCCAACAAATCTATTGGGACCAAGCCTTTATCGCGGCGGATTCCAAAGCGGATAAGAATGGCACGAAGGAACAATTGCTTGAGCTGCACTCGGCAGAACTGCACTTTCGAGGATTTAGCCGCCTGACGGAACGCACGATCGATGAGCCTCATTGGTATGACTATCAGGACGTGAGTCTGGCTCCCAAATGGCCAGAGCTGGAGGGTCCTTTCACGGGCTTTGGCGATGCTTCCAATTTGCTCCGGTCGGACGACGATCAAATGGTTGTCATGACTTCAGGGGACGAAATTGTCCTGCGATTTAGGATCCCAGAAAGCGAAGTCCCCGCAGGGTGGAAACGTGGATTCGTCTTGCACTGCACCGGCTGGGACAAAGACGCCGACCTGAACACAATCGCTGGCCAAGGCTCGTTGCCGCTGCCGTTCATGGCCCAAAAGGGCTATCCAGCTACTCCCGATCAAGAGGAGCAGTCGCGTGAAGTTTGGCGGAAGAATGCGGATAATCTAACTCGTGAACGGCAATATATGCCGGAGTCCCAAGGACTGTAGCAGTTTTATTGACCCTCACTTGCCGGAAAGTTACCATGCTTTATTGGCTCGCCTCTTATTACTCGTCAAAAAACAGACCGAGCGTACTTTGAATCCCCTCATTTCAACTCGACGATCTGCTGCTTGGCTCTGCCTGGCCCTGATCGCGCTTGTCGTTGGGTTTCAAAGCCAGGCTACTGCTGCTGGCTGTCGATATGAGAGTCACAAAGAAGGTGTTCTCTCAGGCATTCCTGAAGGCAGATTCGTACGGAACGGCCTTTGGACGACTGGAGAAGTGTTGCGAATTTATGAACAAGGGCAAATTTCTTACTACCAACTACCCGGTGGTGAATCTCCCTGCGACGGCCCACACTGTGGTGGCAAGCCGCCTTCAGGTTCTCAGTTCACTGGGAAAAGTGGTTTTAGCGTAAGAGTTCCTGAATCGATTCCAGAGTCACGAATCGGTTTCTGCCCTGCTACGAAATCCTCGGACTGCCTTGGCGTCGAGTCGATGATGCTCGAATTGCCTGTCTTGGACGGCCTTCTTCGGCCTCCCCGCGTTCTTTGATGTCCCTGGGGCAATCGTGCAACCGTGCTCGGCCCCAAGTGTATTGACTGCAGAATCGATTGCATTTTGGAATTCAAGAGATTGGACTTCCAGCCAACCGATTCAAATTGGACGGCACTGTTTGTGCCAACTCTTGTTTGCAGTTTTGTTGAAGCGATATCTTGCTGCAGGACAGCATGATTGCGTCTTCTGGATTTCAAGAATCAAAGGCAATTGTCCCTCGGGAACGAAGCAATGAGTTCAGAAGCGGCTTCTGCGCAAAAGCCAAAACCTAGAAAAAAACAGCCTAAGAAGGTTATCAGCCCGCGTCTGCGGGTGTTACTTGTCATCGTAATAGGTTTGTTTTCCTTGCTGATGGCAAACGGGGCCTATCTCGGTTCCATTACTTGGATTCAGCATTTTAGTGGAGAGGTTTACGAAGACCTATTCTACCAATTCATGTTCTTGGGCCATTTGGTATTAGGACTTCTGCTGATTCTTCCTGTGGTTATTTTCGGCGGATTCCATATGGTAGCAGCTTGGAATCGCCGCAATCGCAGAGCGGTCAAAATCGGATACGCGCTGTTTGGCATTGCCATTCTCATCTTGGTTTCCGGAATCCTACTCACCCGAAGTTTTGGATTCGATCTCAAGCAGCCTGCGATGCGCAGTGTTGTTTATTGGTGCCATATTCTCGCTCCGCTGCTTGCAATTTGGCTGTACTGGCTGCACCGCCTCGTTGGCCCGAAGATCAAATGGCAAGTAGGGCGGCGAATCGGCATAGCAACTGCAGCGCTAGTCGGACTGATGATCTTCCTACAATTGCAGGACCCGCGCGACTGGAACCAGGCGGGGCCCAAGGAAGGCGCAGAGTACTTCGAACCCTCACTAGCAAGAACTGCCACCGGCAATTTCATTCCGGCAGAGTCTTTGCAAAACGACCAATACTGCATGAAGTGTCATGCGGACTTGCACAACAATTGGTTCCACAGCGCGCACCATTTCAGCTCCTTCAACAATCCGGCGTATCTATATTCCGTTCGCGAGACTCGACGCAAGGTACTCGAACGAGACGGTACTATTCAAGCCTCCCGATGGTGCGCCGGATGTCATGATCCGGTGCCATTTTTCTCCGGCGCTTTCGATCAAGAAGACTACGACGATGTAAATCATCCGACTAGCCAAGCCGGAATCACGTGTACAGTTTGCCACGCTATCACCCACGTGAACAGCAACAAGGGCAATGCCGATTACGTTATCGAAGAGCCAATCCACTATCCCTTTACCTTCAGTGAAAATCCTTGGCTTCAGAAGGTCAACGAACTCTTGGTGAAGGCCAAACCAGGCTTTCACAAAAAGACCTTTCTCAAACCGCTTCACAAGAGTGCGGAATTCTGCAGCACCTGCCACAAGGTGCACCTACCCAAGGAGCTTACGGCGTACAAAGAGTTCTTACGCGGGCAAAACCATTACGACAGTTACCTTCTCAGCGGCGTGTCGGGCCATGGTGCGTCTAGTTTCTATTATCCGGGGCACGCTGAAACGAATTGTAACGGCTGCCACATGCCCGAGATACTTTCCGACGAATTTGGCGCCAAAGAATCTGCTGAGCTTGGAGGCTTGGCTGTACACGATCACTTCTTTGCCGGCGCCAACACCGCCCTGCCCTACTGGCGAGGCGACGACGAATGGATAGAGCGCGCAAGACAGCTCTTGCTCGGCGTAACGCGAGTGGACATTTTCGGAATTCGCGAATCAGGCCGGATCGACGGCGAGTTGATTGCGCCGCTTGGCCCCGAGTATCCAACATTGGACGCGGGCAAGGAATATTTGTTGGAAACTGTCATCCGCACTCTTAAGCTCGGACATCACTTTACTCAAGGAACAGTCGACTCCAACCAGCTTTGGCTCGAGATCACGGCAACTTCCGGGGGCAAAACCATCGGTGTCAGTGGTGCCATGGAAGAGGGTGGAAAGGTCGACCCGTGGTCACATTTTGTCAACGTGTTCATGCTCGACCGCAACGGAGAACGGGTAGCTAGGCGTAATGCGGAAGACATCTTTGTACCACTCTATAACCACCAAATTCCACCCGGCGCTGGTCAAACGGTGCATTACGCGCTTCGAGTTCCCGAGGACATTGATGGGCCGATTGAGGTCACGCTGAGGCTGAAGTATCGAAAGTTTGATCAGGGCTATATCGACTTTATGAACAAGGCGTTTCGTCCAGGCGATCGCCCCTTTGCTGGCTCGGGCCCCGTCGGTACGCCCAACCAGCTTCCAATTACTATTATGGCAGAAGACAAAGTCGTCCTTGATGTCCGCAAGCCAAATGGCCAAGTGCTAGCTTCGCAGAGGCCAGAGCGCGAAACGCCAATCGAATGGCAACGCTGGAACGACTATGGAATTGGCCTGTTGCTGACGGGCAAAGCACAATTGCGACAAGCCGCCGACGCGTTCAAGATGGTCGAAGAGTTGGATCGGCCAGACGGCCCGATGAACCTCGCGCGTGTTCAGTTTGCCGAAGGCGACCTGAATGCGGCAGCCGCATCTCTACAACGCGCGGCCAAAATGGACACACCTCCTCCCCCTTGGACACTTGCGTGGCTCAGTGGTGAAGTTAGCCGGCAGCAGGGTTACCTCAAGGAAGCGGAGCAGAGTTTCCGCAGTGTCCTGGAAGATGTGACTCAAGAACGCATCGATCGCAAGTTTGATTTCAGCAAGGACTACCGAGTACGAAACTCACTGGGCCTAACACTGATTGACCTTGCCGACATCGCAATGCAACGCGAACAAACGGACGAAAGTAAGCGGCTTTGGTTCGAGGCCGAGAAGCAATTCTCAGCCGTACTAGAAATCGACTCGGAGAATGTGACCGCTCACACGAATCTGGCGACGATTTACGAAAAAATGAACTTAAAGGATCGAGCCGCTTTCCACCTGGCGGAACAACTCAAGTACAAACCGGATGACAACGCGGCCGACTTGGCCAAGCCAGAAGCGCGGCGTATGTACCCAGCAGCAGATCATGCGGCCGAATCCTTGGTAATCTACTGGCTGCATCGTGAAGGAGCTCCGCAACTGCCGCCAGAAGCCGCCGTCCAAGAAGCTGAAAAACTGACTACTAGCCCCGAGGAAAACCAAAGTGTCCGAAATTGAATCGAATGAAGACCAGCAGAATGACGAAGTCATCGCCTCGGCGATGAAAAAGTCGCTTGTTGGAATTTGCGCTGTGGTTGTCGTCGTCTTGGCAGTCGTCTTCGTTCCTGGCCTGTTCGATAAACCGGACGTCGAAGAAAAGGAGACGGAGATCACCTTGCCGGAACAACGACGGGTGACGCTGGAGATTCCAAGCATTCCGCTTAAGGACATCACTGGTTCTTGTGGCATCGATTGGAAACACGAAAGTGGAATGGAAGGCGAAAAGCTGCTCCCTGAGACGATGGGCGGCGGAGTTGCGGTGTTCGATTTTGATCAAGATGGCGACCAAGACTTACTCTTCGTTGGTGGAAACAGCTGGCCTTGGTCGAAGAACCCAAACGCCAGTCCACGTTCGCTCTGTCTGTACGCCAATGATGGACAAGCCAACTTTCAAGACGTAACATCCGAAGTCGGGCTCAACGCGGACTTTTACGCGATGGGACCTGCTGTAGCAGATTACAACAATGATGGTTGGCCAGATTTGTTTGTGACGGCAGTCGGGGAAAACCGGCTCTATCAAAACAAGGAGGGAAAATTCGAACGCGTCGAAAGTGCTGCCGGCTTGGCGGGGTCATCTGATGCCTGGAGCACTGGTTCGACTTGGTTCGATTTTGATCGCGATGGTCTCCTAGATCTATTTGTATGCGACTACGTCGTGTGGAATCGCGATCTTGATTTGTCGTTGGGGTTCAATTTGACGGGGGTCGGCCGCGCCTATGGACAACCAACGGCATTCAACGGAACACAATGCCACCTTTACAAGAATGAGGGTGAATCCGGCTTTCGTGAAGTCACCCAAGAAATGGGTATCGAAGTTGTCAACCCGAACACCAACGTTCCCGTGGGCAAGGGCCTGGGTTGTGCGGCCATCGATGTCGACAACGATGGTTGGCAGGATATCGTGGTTGCTAACGATACAGTGCAAAACTTTTTGTTTTCTAACGTAGAAGGCAAAGAGTTCGTGGAATCCGCCCTTATCTCTGGACTCGCCTTCGATCGCAGCGGAAATGCAACCGGAGCGATGGGAATCGATTGTGGCTATTTCCGTAACAACGACTCACTTGCAATTGCGATTGGAAACTTTGCCAATGAGCAGTCTTCGCTCTACATGACTCGAGGACCAGAACCTCCCTTTACGGATCAAGCCATGGTAACGGGACTTGGCCCGCTTAGCCGACTGAATTTGACCTTCGGCATCTGCTTCGTGGATCTCGACCTAGATTCGCGGCAAGACCTCGTCGGAGCCAATGGTCACCTCGAAGAAGAAATCGCCAAAGTCCAGACCAGTCAGAGCTATGAACAGCCTCCTCAGTTTTTGTGGAATGCTGGCAAGGCCGGATCCAGCGAACTGGTTGCTCTAACACAGGAACATGTTGGCGAAGGGGCAATGGCACCGATGGTTGGGCGTGGACTCGCCTATGGCGATCTAGATGGGGATGGCGATCTAGATTTGGTGCTTGTTGGAAACAGTGGATCTCCCAGAATCCTACGCAACGAGCAATTGCTAAAGAACAATTGGTTACGCCTTACACTCCAAGGTTCCAAATCGAACCGCGATGCCCTGGGGGCGGTCGTAGTCATTAAATGCGATGGCGCGGCGCAACGACGTGTAGTGACTTCTACTCGCAGCTACTTGAGTCAGTGCGAATCTACTCTTTGCTTTGGGCTTGGAGAAGCGAAGTCGATCAAGAGCATTGTGGTTTCCTGGCCAAGTGGATTACGCGAAAGTTTTCAGGCAGAAGTAAATCAAGAAACCCAAATTATAGAGGGCAAAGGGTCTGCGCTTTAAGTCTTGTCCGCCGGGTCCCATTCCAATCTCGACCCGCCCAATTAGAACCTAAGGTTGAGCTGCTGGCTGAACCGCTGGCGGCACTAGCTGATCACCTAGATGCATGTAGCTGGCCCAAAGCACCGGATGGGAGCCTGTAACGATTGCGTCGGAAGCGTCACCTGCAGGAAGCAATGCAGGCTCATCAGCGATAAGAAAATCCTCTGGCCAAAGTGCCAATGTAGCTCGACGCCATGCGGTTGAACTTGCACTTGATTCTCGTTCCTCTAAATATCGCCGCAGCAAGATGCCTGCGCTTCGCCCACCGACAGGCCAGCGGCTAAGCACCACAGAACGAGAGCCAGTCATCAACATCGCGCAAGCAGGGAGAAACAAGTCGTTTCCGTTGCCGATTGCGGGTCCCTTAACGCTGCTCGTCAAGCCTGCAGCAACCACAGACGTCGGCGAGGCAAGGGGAGTTTCGAGCCAGTTGCCGAGACTCGACTGTTTGAGCTTTGGAAATGCAATTAGCGATTGGTCCCAAACGGAAGGCGCTTTCGTCGGCTGTGCAGCGATCCAAAGTTGATCAGAACGTAGCCTTAACCACTTTTCATTTGGCACAGTCACCTGCTCGGTCAAATAAATGCCACTCGAATTAGGCACGGCATCCAAAACTGACTTAGCGACTTCCTTATTTTTCTTGCTGTCGTTGGAAAACACTTTGCCGATCACGCCTGCCGTGTCGCGAGAAACTTTCGGAATCCCGTAGGCCACGTCAATTGCTCCCAATGTTGGAACATAAGTGATTGACTTCGAAGCCAACCATGTGTCGTCAGGTTGACCTGCCAACGGCAACAACTCAAAGGGCAGGTACCACAAACGATCGTGAGGCACAATAACTATTCGCTTGGCAGAACCGACCAAACCAGAGATTTGATTGAGCTGAAGCTTTTCATAAATCTGCCTAGCCGTTTGCTTCCAAGCCGCATTCGGTGCAAGCACCTTTGCAGGCAGCGTTCTCGGGCTTCCATTCAGTCCAATTTCAATTCAAGTTCGCTGATGAGATCGTTCAAGATATGCGGGTCGACAATTTGCCACATAGCAATTTGCTGCTTTGTTGCAGCCAAAGCGAACACCGCCTGATTCGTTGCCGCAAAGGCCAGCAACAGATCCTCATCTCCTAATTTCGAACGGATGTCAGAAAGTGCGATACCTCCAGGTGCAATTCTAGGCAAATCCTGCCGAAGCAAAGCCTGGAAAGCCAACAGATTTTCATGAGTCGCCGCCACACGGCCAAGCTCCAACGAGGCCTTTTTTAAATCGTCGGGCAAATTTCGCTCGTCCAACGGCATCGGGCCTCGCTTGAGATTCTCCGCAAGACTTTTCACTCTGTCTCGAGTTGCGATCAATTCAGGTGTGCGTTGAGTGGCGCGCTGAATTGCGACTTGCGCGCGAGGGTCGGTTGGTACGTCCTGCAGCCCCATGCGCCAAGACAACAATCGGCCTCCAAGTGGCAATGCTTCGTACAGTCGTTGACGCTGAAGGCGATCCATTCGAAGGAAAATCTGCTCGTCGTCTCCCCGCAGTTTTGCCAATTCCAAATAGCGTTCGTAGGCAGGTTGAGACACTGTGGTCAACGCGGCGAGCGTTTTTATAGGCGAATTAAACCAATCGTGCCGGGTTGGCTCGGCAAGCAATACATCCAATATCTGTTCGGCCTCGGTGGCGCTTATTCGATTGGACCCCAGCAACGTCAAAGTCATCTGCGTTTGAAACACTGACTCCACGGGCGACCCAGACTGGGCATTCCCTCGCATCCGAGAAAGAGCCGAATGCAGCTTTGGAACGGCAAGAGCTTTCTTATCTTGTGCAAAGGCAACTAACGCTGAATTGAAATCGAGCTGCGCCAGCACCCTTGGCAGTTGAACGTCAGCTCGCAACGAGGCGGCAGCCTGAGCATTGATACGCTCGGCCAACGGGAATTGCCGCGCGTAAATGGCTAGCTCGGCAGAACTCACGCTACCAGCAGAAAAAGCAAGTAGACTCTTCTTGTTGCTCCAAGCTGTCGCCCGCTGCAGTGCCGGCAGCATTTCCACACGCTGCATTGCACTGCCAAGCGCGCCCAACTGTTGAAGGGCCTGAGACATTTCCGCATGCTGCTCAAAGAATGCTGAGAACAAGGAAGCATCCTGAAGTGCCGTTATGGCATCGCCATAGTTTCCTTGTTTTCCTTCCAACTCGGCCAGTGCCAGAAGTGCCAATGGCGACATAAAGTAGTCAAATTGACCGCCAATCAAAACTCCTTGGCGCAAAGCCACAGCCGCATCTGCCTGTGTCGCAGTCGACATCTGGCTTATGCCTGCTAGCACGGACCAAGATGCCTGCACCCAAGGCTTGAGCGTATTTGGGCGGCGGCTGAAGTCCTGAGCTATGGGCTCCGCCAGCGGGGAGAACTTGGCAAGGGGCCCCAAGATTTGATAGCGACGCAACATCGCCATTCCAAGAGTTCGCATCACCTCCGAAGCATCCAGTCGTGATATTAAGTTTACTGGCGCTGCGATGCCTCCTCCCGGCAAGGGCTGGGCCTGGAAAGGATCCACAGATAGCTGAATCGCTTCCGGAACGGCTACTGACGTGGACGGTTTTGACCGCGTGAACCAGTCAATACCTTTCACTGAACCGTCGAGTGCTGGTAGCCTTTCAGGTCCAAAGGTAAGCATGTTGATCCAATTGGCGTTGTCGTGCAGTAAGATCAGGGCTGCATCGTACTGCTCCAATGCCGCGGCCAAATTGCCTTGCTGGTAGTTGCATTCGCCAAGCATCACGAGGGGTGGAATGCTATCTACCCAGCGTTGTTGCCCCACTTTCCGCGCGCGGTTCAGGGCAACGCCAAAACCCTCAGCTGCTTCCGCAATTCTCCCTGCACCGTACAGTTCCTTGGCTACGTAGTACTCGGTACGTGGTAATTCGCTAACTGGCTGTGCGTGGGCTTCATCAGAAAGCAAGGCAATCGTGCTCAGCGTCAATAGACAATGGAGCGAGCCTTGAAGGATGATTTGGCAGCAAAGGCCACAAGAGAACCATCGGGCATTTGATCGGATGGCGGAGCGCATTGGCCACCTCAGCATTCGAAGAAGAGAACCATCCAAAGTCGGATGAGCAGAATCACAGTTGAGTTCGACTGATATCTGAACAGCTCATTCTAACACGCGACAACCGCTGTCAGGGTAAAGAATTGCAGTGCTCAAATCCCAGTTTGAGACAATTGATAGCAAAAAGGATGCCGAAATCTTAGGGAATACTTGAGCGTTCGAGGCAAAAAATGGACGAATGAGGTCAATGTTGGTCCCGTTAGGACCGATAGAACCTGTACAGCTTACTTTGGGAGGGAACCCACGGAAGCTGCGTCGGAACTCATGACGCCAAGGAGAGAACACATGAGCCAAACCAAGCAACCAAAAGCTTGGCGGTATGCCTTTCTAGGACTTCTGCTTGCCG
>JBCCEO010000121.1:0-14031 GCA_039030255.1 Planctomycetota bacterium
CCGTGGTCGCCATGATCATGCCCTTCTTCCCCGTGGTCATGCCCTTCTTCCCCGTGGTCATGCCCTTCTTCCCCGTGGTCGTGCCCGTCCTCTCCATGATCGTGATCATGATCGGCTTCGCCGGAGCCCGACTGATTTGCCGTTTCCGTTCCGGAGTCTTTATTGTCGCAGCCAACAAAGACGGCCAGAGCAGCAACAAGCATTAAATGCGATAGCAAGTACTTCATTATTTCCTCGATGTAAAAGTGGTCGTTGGAATTCCAACAGAGTTTTCAAATGGAATGTTTATGAGATTCGTAAGCGTTGCGACTTAACCATCTAAGAATGGACCAGTCGATCAACGCAAGTTTTACACGTCTCTTTAGTATTGGTAAGAGGGCAGCATTCGATAGTATTGCATGCCGATAGAAGGTCTTCCCGCCTTTGAGCCTTCGCTGATATTGCAAAGAGTCACGATAGGACCCCAGACTGATACTACGTTAGCAAGATGCTTGTGTAGGAGTCGACGGAGTTCTTGGTGGTCCACGAGAATCTGGAACACACACATCTGACTCCAACCTTCGTACTTGGGTCGAGGGCTGTAGATACTGGGAGAGCAGTGGAAGGATTAGAGGTTGTTGATCAGTCTGCGATCCTACAAACACGACAAAAAGCGACTGGCAAAGGCGGCAGTTCTTGTGATCATGCCCCTCTTGTTGGTTTGGCGTCTCGTCCTCTGCTTTGTGGAGTCTACAGCAGCATGTGCACTGCTCTTTTGAAGCCGACAGGCGTGCAGCACTAGCGTGATAGGCAATGTGCAACAGCGCAGGGAAGTTTCCCGCGACAACCAAGCATCCTAGCAGGAACGTGGTGAACAGCCGAACGGATGCAGGCATCATTAGCGCGTGCGATTGAGGGAAAGTGTGTCTTTTTGCCCAGTAGGTAGTAGGTGTACGTTCACAAATCCAGTTTGGTTTGTCAAGCGAATCCAAGTTATCTTGCTATCTCAAAAGGATCTTTCTAATCAACATCACCACGGACCGAGGGCTATTTCGCCAAACGTAAGCCCTCTTCGCAACGCGCCGCCCGAAATACGCGGGAATTTGACGCCAGATTTCTCCCAACAAAAAAGCAAACGGACGACGGTTGAATCTACTCGCAGGCATGAAATTCTTTCTCGAACGGCCATGGATTCACCCCGATTCCTAGGCCTTTTGAGCCCCAAGATGGAGCGTTGTGAAAATGTCAACGAACTTTCCTTGTGAAACTTATCACCACCTTAAATCGATTTAAGGTGGTTTAATTTGACTTTCAAGCGTTTCCGACGAATGATTCAAGTGGGCAGGAATGAGACCGTGGCATGGCCTCAGGAAATGCCCCAATGCAAATAGGGCATTGCATCGCTCCTCCATCCATATGGCAAAGCGATGAAAGTAAAACTCAGAACGAGTTTGTGGGCAGTGAAGGCAATTGGGTACGAAGAAAAATACAACTTGGAGGTTCATCTTTGATACCTAAACGCCTTGGCTAGGTTGCGGCATCACGCCAACCAACCGAGCTTAGAGAATCCCACTTGGACCTGTAAAGATCCAAGGCAACGGGAAAATATACCGGTGCTACATCTCGTTCTCGATCCAGTCGGGAGTAGCTCCATGTCTACCACATCACACACCGAAGGATTTTTCTCAGACGATCCTGCAGGTGATCGACCTGTCTACCGATCTGATCGTCGACCGGACTTGCTGGAGATCTATCCAAAGAGCGTTCCCAGGTATTTGGAATATCCAAACACCTCCGCAGCCGGCTTGCTAGCTCAAACGTGTCACACATTCCCCAACCGAATAGCTACTGAGTTTCTAGGCCACACGTCGACCTATGGAGCAATCGAGCACGCCGTCAACTCCCTTGCCTCATGGCTTCAATCTCGAGAGATCCATTCTGGCGAGCGAGTTGGTATTTTACTTCCCAATTGCCCCGAATACTTAATTGCATTGAATGCTGTTTGGAGAGCAGGAGGTGTCGCGGTATCCATCAGTCCTTTGAGCGTCGCAAGCGATGTGGAACGATTATTATCGTTAACCAAGTGTCGCACCGTGATCGCATTGGATATGTTCAGTGATCTGTTGTCGACATCCGAGATAGACCACCATCTACTTGTTTCGCTATTCGAATACATACCTCGCTGGAAACAAGCAGTTTACACGGGTGTTCGCTGGAAGCGCACTGGCAATCTTCACTTTCCTTGCCAATCCAATCAGACTTGGATGTGGGATGCGGTAGCGACAGCTTCAGGAAACCTCTCTCCAGTTGAGATTCTGCCAGACAAGGATCCTGCCTACATCTTGAGCACAGGTGGTACTACTGGAGATCCCAAGGCCGTTACCCTAAGTCACAAGAATATTTTGGCCAATGCTTGGCAGCAGAAACATTGGGTTGGATCTGGTTCGAACGACGAGCAAGAAACAATGCTGGCCGTGCTTCCATTCTTTCATTCCTATGGAATGTCTACCATGCTGGCCACAGGCGCCGCACTCGGCGCGAAGCTCGTCATGCAGCCGCGATTTAGTCCTGGCCGTGCTTTGCAGGCGATAGAACGGCACAAGCCAACAATTTTCCATGCTGTGCCCGCAATGCTTGCGGCAATGAATCAAAAGCTACGAAGGCGCCGGTCCGATTTGTCCTCGCTAAAATGGGTCATCTCAGGAGGCGCTTCGCTTCCTCAAGAAACTGCGTCTGAGTTTACAAACTACTCTCGAGCCTTGGTCGTCGAAGGCTATGGACTATCGGAAGCCTCGCCAGTAACTCACGTCGGCCCCCTCGACGGGCGCAATCAGACCGGCACGATCGGACTACCATTGCCAGATACAAACTGTCGCGTTGTAGATATTGAGGATCCCAAAAAAGACCTGCTGCCGGGCGAAGTCGGAGAGTTATTGGTCAAAGGTCCTCAAGTCATGCTCGGCTACTGGAACAACGCGCAAGCGACACAGCAGGTCTTGCGGGAAGGATGGTTGCACACAGGTGACCTGGCCCGAGTCAACGAGCGAGGATTCTATGAAATCGTCGACCGCAAGAAAGATCTCATCATAACGTCGGGATTTAACGTCTACCCTGCGGATGTAGAGCAAGTCTTGCGTGAGTGTCCTGACATTGCAGATGTCGCAGTCGTTGGAGTACGCGATGCATCACGGGGTGAGATTGTAAAAGCTTGCGTGGTATTAAACAAAGGCGTTCGCTGGAACCAGGCACGCCTCGATAAGTTTTGTCAATCGCGATTGGCCAAGCATCGCCGACCGCTGATTTGGGAGCACATAGCCGATGATTTGCCCAGAAACTTTTTGGGCAAGGTCATTCGTCGCGAACTGCGTGCGTAGCCCCAGCATCAGTGATTGCAATCTGCCCCGCAATCACTGATGTGCGCACGCCTTGGAAACACTTGAGTCTATCAGCGCATGTCCCCCGGGAGGGAGGTCGGAATCGTCTTCCGGCCTCCCGTCCACCAACATGATCACGATCAAACGAAGCAGGACTTTAAAAGAGTGAAGCTATGAATTCTCCAAGTAAAAATCGCCTCGCGGTGCTAGGTGGTGTTCGAACGCCCCAAGCTAAGGCATTCGGGGCGCTACGCGAATTCTCGGCAGTTCACTTGGCCCAACACGCGGTAGGAGCGGTCTTAAAACGCACAGGTGTAGCGCCGGAAGATATCGAAGAGACAGTCATTGGCAATGTAGGCAGCCCTCCCGATGCGGCGAATATCGCTCGGGTAATTGCACTGACTTCAGGAGTCCCTCAGGATCGCATCGCACATACCGTGAACCGGAATTGCGCCTCAGGAATGGAGAGCATTATTTCGGCCTGGCAAATACTGCGGGAAGGACGGGCCAGGTTGATTTTGGCTGGAGGCACAGAGTCAATGTCCCAAATCCCTTTTATAGCCAGAGACAGTTTCAAACAGAAGCTAATGACATTATCTCGCTGCAAGACAATGTTTCAAAAGCTCTCAGTGCTCAGCAGCCTGCGCCTTCGCGACATAAAACCGATCCCTGGCTTGGAATTGGGACTCACGGATCCAACTTGTGGGCTCAGCATGGCTCAAACGGCCGAGTTCTTGGCTACCGAGTTTGGCGTCACCCGTGAAGCACAAGATGATTATGCGCTCGAGAGCCACAAACGGGCCGTTGCGGCTGGTCAACGCTGCTTTCTTTCCGGTGAAATTGCGGCACTAAGTACGAACGACAAAGAGATGAAATTGGATGCCGGACCACGAGAGAAGCAATCCGTGGAGCAGCTGGCAAAGTTGCGACCGATTTGCAACCCGAAGGGAACGGTTACGGCCGGCAATAGTTGTCCTTTGACCGACGGCGCGACGGCACTCTTGCTAGCGAGCGAATCGTCGCTCGACAGTTTCTCCTGCAAGCCGATGGGTTTTGTGTCTGGCTATGCCATCGCTGGCTGTGACCCCAAACGAATGGGATTGGGGCCCGTGTTTGCAACAGCCAAGTTGCTGGAGCAACAGCATTTGCAGCTAGCGGACTTCGATCTAATCGAACTCAACGAGGCCTTCGCCGCACAAGTGCTTGCCTGTCAGAAAGCCTTTGCATCCACAACATTCGCACAAGAATTTCTCGGGCGCAGTGGCGCATTGGGAGAAATCGATCCCCAGAAGTTGAACGTGCACGGTGGCGCAATTGCTCTTGGACACCCTCTAGGAGCGACCGGAGCGCGCATGGTCCTTACCTTATTGCGAGCCCTTCAAGATAAGGGGCTTAAACGAGGAATTGCAACTCTATGCGTCGGCGGTGGCCAAGGCGTTGCGATCATGGTTGAAACATAACGGAACATAACGGTATTGGCTCGGGCCGACTGAAAGTGAACTTTTGCGAGGATCTCAGGGGCGAAGTTCACGTAGCAAACGGGCGATGCAATCGGTCGGTTCGAGCCTCTTTATTTTGAAAAGGAGCTTGGCCCAATTTGAATTCAAGCGTGTTTTTCCCGCGAAACCGCGACTAGTCAATAGGCCAAGCGATGAGCGTTGGATCTTAGTGGAAAGGTTTGGCATGTCACGAGAACTCATTATCAATTCGAGTGTTCATCTCACTTGGGAAGCCGGAGAGGATGTGGCTTATACAGCGACAATCTGGCTCGACACACCAGAGCGTAGTGTCAACGTTCTCAATGCGGACATGATAGACGGACTGGAGTCTGCGGTTGCTCATATTGAAGAATCCACGAACTGTTCTCGCGTGCTCATTCGAAGTCGGAAAACCGGGTGCTTCTTTGCCGGTGCGGACGTCAATGCAATCGCAGATTTGAAATGCAGGAGTGAAGCAGAAGCGATCATCGAACGTGGACAACAACTTTTTCAGCGTATCGCGTCGCTGAAACAAACCACGGTGGCGTTCTTGCAAGGCACTTGTTTAGGCGGCGGGTTAGAGTTGGCCTTGGCCTGTGATCACCGTATTGCCGTCGATATTCAATCTACGAAGCTTGGACTGCCTGAAATCAAACTGGGCCTCATTCCAGGCTGGGGCGGGACACAGAGATTGCCTGAAATTATTGGCCTGCAGAATGCGGCAGAACTAATTCTTACCGGGTCGCCGAAGTCAGCCGTCAAATCTCTGCACCTAGGACTTGTTGATCTTTGTGTTGAGGAAGGGGAATTCGAGCTCGCAAGGCTGTCAGAATTCTTGGAACAAATCTCAAGAAAACGGAATCCTACGCCTTCGCTGAAGGGTTGGCTGCTGGAGAGAACCAAGCTTGGTAGGCGGATACTATTCGGTCTCGCTCGCCGTCAAGTCGGTGGCCGCATCCAACACTACCCTGCCTTGGAGTCGGCGCTTGAGGTCCTCAAGCGGGGAGCTGATTTGGACTGGAAAGCCTTCGACAAGGAGAAAGAGCAGTTTGCAAAACTGCTCTTCACCGACACTGCTCGCAGCCTCCTCAGCCTGTTCCTAGCTCGTGATGAAGCGCGTAAAGCTTCCACCTGGATTTCCAATGAGTCCGTGAATCCTAAAACCTTGCCAGTACGTTCGGTTCTGGTAGTGGGTGCAGGTGCGATGGGAGCTGGAATCGGTACTCTAGCCGCCACCAAGGGCTATCAAGTTGTATTCAAAGAAGTCCATGAGCATGCAGCAGAGCAGGGTAGGCAGCGCGTTCTAGAGACAATGAACAAAATGGTACGCCGACGACAAATCAACCAGACACAAATGGAGTTTTGCCTCGACCAAATGACATTTGTCGATGATTGGGAAGCTACCACACACTGCGACTTGGCCATCGAAGCCGTTTTGGAAGTTGAGGCAGTCAAGAAGGAAGTTTTTGAGATGCTCGACCGCTGCCTTCCTGCTGATTCCACGCTGACCTCCAATACATCTTCCTTGTGTGTGACACGAATTGCCACCGCGACCAATCGCAGGCGTCAGGTCGCTGGGCTTCATTTCTTCAATCCAGTTGATCGGATGGATCTGGTCGAGATTGTGCAAACCGAATCCACGAGTCCAGAGACGATTGCGCGTACTTTTCAGTTTGTAAAATCACTAGGCAAAACGCCAATCATCACATCGGACAAACCGGGTTTCTTGGTCAATCGAGTCCTTTTTCCATACCTGGATGAGGCGATGAGAATGGTCTTAGAGGGTCACGATATTAAGGAGATTGATAACCAGATGCGTGCCTTCGGGATGCCGATGGGACCGCTTGAATTGATGGACAAGATTGGTTTGGACATCGCATTTCACGTTGCCGAATCGCAAGCAGAGATCCATGTGGATGCCGACGCAAGCGTCGAACTGCTGCAACACATGGTTAAACAAGGATGGATGGGCAAGAAATCGGGTTGCGGATTCTACAAGTATGAAACTGCTTCCCCCGCTGTGAACGAACGTATTCCGGTCGAGGCGGTGGCACCAAGGCTGGGTATCGATTTCCGCGATGACAGCATGACAAAGACTCAAAAGCGTTTGGTCTATCCGATACTCAACGAGGCGGTGCACTGCCTGGATGAACAGGTCGTGCATCAAGCTTGGGTAGTGGACCTAGGGCTGGTGCTGGGTACTGGCTTTGCGCCACATCACGGCGGCCCTTTGCATCTAATTGATCATATCGGTGTCAGCACAATTTATCACAACTTGTGTGAGTTGTCCGTTCACTACGGCGATAGGTTTCGCCCAGCGGACGGGATCACAATGGCTGTCCGGCAAGGAACTCAATTCTTTGATGACCGGCTGAAGAATTCGAACTGGGAGGATGAAAATGAGCCTAGAATTGCACAATACTGATCCTGCAGATTCCACACATGAAACCCAGAACCAACCAGGTGAAGCTAGCTTCGCAGAAACGGCGCTTCGACTGGGCGGTAAGAGTGCCGACGAAGCGCAGCGAACCGGCAAGATCGACACGGCCGACGATCAAGTCGAAGAGATGTTCGCCGCCCAGTATCAAACCGCGGCCAGTCCAGTGCATCGGGCAATATGGGATCGCCGTGTACCGATGGAGTTGATGGGCTTTGAGTCTGCATCCATGCGGGATGAAATTAACGTGGCCATGAATAGGGCGGCCGGTCTGATCGAGCAGCGTAAACGAGCCGGATTATTGCTAGACGCAGACAAGAAGATTAGCGAATCTGTACTGCAAGATCTCGCCAAGACGGGCTACTGGGGTCTGCTGATCCCTAAAGAATATGGTGGATTGGGTGCATCTTTCCTCGATTTTACGCGTTTGCTAACTCGCATGGCTTCCGTGGACCCAACGATTGCCGGCCTTGCATCGGTACATGGTTGCATCGGAGCCGTTGATCCAGTGCGAACCTTTGGTAACGAACAACAGAAATCGAAGTTCTTGCCAAGTTTGGCAAGCGGGGAACGACTGAGTGCTTTTGCGCTGACCGAACCCGGCGCAGGAAGCGACCTGACGGCTCTGAAGACGAGTGCCAAACTCGTTGGCGACGAGTACATCGTCAACGGCGAAAAGCTGTTCATTACCAACGTCAAGTGCGGGCGGACCATCGGCCTTGTTTGCTTGATCGAGGGCAAACCTGCCGTGTTGGTTGTCGATCTTCCTGATCGAGAGGGCCCCAGCTTTCAGATCAAGAAATATGGCTTGCACGCTCTGAAGCATACGCACAATCAGGGAATGATTTTCAATGATTTCGCCGTGCCGGCGGAAAACCTACTCACGCCCGCGCAGGGCGATGGTCTTACGGTGGCCTACCACGGTTTGAATCTCGGACGTGTTTCCTTGTGCGCGAATGCTGCCGGCACAATGCGGTTGATGCTCGCAAACATACTGCCTTGGGCCAAGTATCGGGAGACCTATGGCGAATCAATTGCCAAGCGAGAATTGGTGCGACGCCGGGTTGGTCAGATGGCTGGCTACATCGTGGCTTGCGATGCTTTAACCGATTGGTGCGCAAATCTTTTGGACTTGGGCTATCGCGGCGAAATGGAATGCATCATTGCTAAGATCTTTGGCAGTGAAGTCCAAAAAACGGCCGCGATTGAATTGTTTATGAAAACGCATGGCGGTCGTTCCTTCCTGCATGGACATTTCTTCGGGGATAACGTGCACGAATTCCTCGCGCCTTGTATCTACGAGGGGGAAGGAGAAATGCTTGGAATGGCCTTCTTCAAATCCTTGGTGAAGGCACACGGTAAAGAGTACTTTGAGCCGATCGGCAAAATCCTATTCGACTTGGGAGTCAAACAGCCCAATCCGCTCAACCCGGTTCATGCATGGAAGCTCAAGGGCGCAATGGGTGCTTACGCGAAGTGGTGGGTTGGCATGCGCATGGTCGGCAAGCACCGTGGTCAGCTTGGCAACATGTCGGGCGGATTGCGCAAGGCGGCTGCCAGCGCTTGCGAGTTCTTGACTGGCCAGTGCTTCGACATCTCCGCAGCGATGAGAACGCATCAACTCAAGCTGGCCGACCGTCAGTGCTCGATGAATTTTCTGTCGAAGCGAATTCAAGACGCAGTCGTCATGCTCACCACGGCTCTTTATGCATCGAAGAGTCGTGATGAAGTAACGCGGCTCGCCGGAGAAGTGGTTTGCGCGGAACTGCGCCGCAGCTTGACTGGAGAACACCCAAGTAACTCGGAGTTTCGCAAAGTCACGGATTTGGGAGGTCTGATTAGCGATCAAGGTTGGCAAGAAATCGAGGGAGTGGACGCAGAATCGATCTTGATGCGGTACTCCTCATGATTCTCAAGAACCCCAGCGTGAGTCCCCCGTCGACGCGCACTTCCGCCACCGTGGCCTTGGGCGGTGGCGGAGCACGGGGTGTCGCTCACTTCGGTGCATTGCAAGCGATGGAGGAACATCGGATTCGCATCGATAGGATTTGCGGAACGAGCATTGGTAGCTTGGCAGGCGGAATCTATGCCTTTGAAGGCAATTTGGAAGCAGCTCAGAAGCACGTAGTTGAGTACTTGCAGTCGAAAGAATTTCGATCCAAACAAGAATCGCTTTACGGCGCGTCGCCAACTGGTACTAGTTCCAATTCTGGCGGACTGCTTGGCTGGTACGATCGCATCAAGTCTTATCTTTGGGCGCAAAGTCTTCTGAATCGAGTGTTCACGAGACGTTCGTTGCTTTCCGGTCAGTTCCTTGAGGATGTCGTCGAGGTGCTTCTGCCTGACATCGATATCGCAGAAACGGTAATACCGCTGAGCATCGTTGCCGTCGACTTAAAATCGGGACATCCCGTTGTTCTAGAGCAGGGCTCATTGCGGAAGGCTGTGATCGCTTCGGCTTCGATTCCTGGCATTTTTCCTCCGGTCGTGTGGGAGGATAAACTCTTGTGCGACTTCGGCGTACTCGATTCTCTGCCGACGGCCATCGCGGCTTCCTACAACAGTGATCTTGTTCTGGGTGTTGACGTTGGCCCAAGTCCTGAACCGGTCGAAGACTGCGAATCCGCTCTTCACGTGTTATTAAGGATGGATGAAATCAGCGAGCGTCTTTATCGCTCGCGCTCCCACGAACTGGCTGACATTCTGATTCGACCCGAGGTTGGAAAGTACCAGTGGTTCGACTTCTCGGATCCTATGCGGCTGATCGAAGCGGGACTCATGGCAGGACGTATTACCTTAAGCTCAGCCGGAATGATGCAGTTGAATCGCGAGTCACTAGCGACAAGATAGTCGCGCGAGAGTCTCGACAATCTGCCGTTGAGGCCGCCAATGAGCCGCCGTCGCTGGAGTGCAGGCTTTAGCCGCCTTCCGTGCATCTGAGAAACCCGGCCACATACGAGTCGCGGCTCACGCGCATTCATGAATTGAGCTCGGGCTTCGGACGGAGCGAGAGAAGACCAGCAAAAACCAAAACGCCCGCAAGAATCACGCCGCCCCTTAACCGCCTGAACAAGTTGCGATAGGATGATTGCTTGGTGCGTAAGCGGTTTGTTCATACGCCGATGGCCTCCTTTCTTAAAGCTTCAATTCTCATGACTTATTCTGTTCGCAGAGCGACTGCCGACGACCTTGAAATTCTCGTTCAGTTCAATAGTAACATCGCGCTGGAGACGGAAGACAAGATCCTAGACAAAGAGATTTTGACTCGCGGCGTTGCCAGGGCTTTCGAGCAGGGCGAAGAGGCAAAGTACTTTGTGGCGGTACCGATCGAATCGCCGAACGGAAAACCCGTCGGAAGCTTGATGTTGACCCGTGAATGGAGCGATTGGCGCGACGGCTGGCTGGCTTGGATTCAAAGCGTTTACGTGGACAAAGAACACCGAGGCCAAGGAGTGTTTCGACTGCTGCTAGATCATGCGACCAAGGAACTGCAGGCTGATCCAGATGTCCGAGGTCTTCGGCTCTACGTAGAAAACGACAATACGTCAGCCCAGTCGGTGTACGAACGCAGCGGGTTTATCGACCCGCACTACAAAGTTCTCGAGAAGCTATTCGAAGGCGACGCATAATGCGGCACAACGGGAAATTTGACGAGTCTATTTGACGTGGATCCAGATCGGCTTGCTCGTCGGATTGCCCTTGCTGTCAGCACGAAGATGAAATTGCCGCGCACCACCCGATACTTTGGGGGCCGCCGTGATGAAAAATTCACGTTCACTCACTTGTTCCGTGATCAGCAAGCCATTCAAACCAATGTTGTCGACAAAAGCACCATGAGGCAAGTTGCGACCAGAATCTTCCTTGCCAAACCCAATACGGCTTTTATTTCCATTGCGAGCAACAACGACCTTCGCAGAAATGGTCTCTCCTGAAGAAATACTCAGTTCGTTCAGCTCTTCCCCAGTCTCGATATTCAGCAACTGGAGTTGTACTTCTTGGATTTCGTTTAGAGAGATCTGCAACTTGCTCTTTAACTCGCGAACGACTTCTTGGTTTCCAATTCTTGCCTTGGCTATTAATTTGACTTCGGCAACAGTTGACGTTTCCTCTTCGTTCTTGTCGGGCGCAGATTCAGTTTCGGCATTCGACTCTGCCTCCACCGCAGCCTTCTCTTCTGAATCAATATTTGCATCAGAAGTCGCGTAGATCGTACCGAGTGCTGTCTCTTGACCAGCTTCGATGATCACTGGGTTGGTTGCAATGAAACCTTCTGGCAATCCTTCCAAAGAAATCTCAATAGGACTCGACAAACCATCCATGCGTTTGGCAGACACTTTCCATTCGCGTCCGCTCCCACGTGGCATTTCCATTTTGCCACCGGAAACGCTAATACTAAAATCTGGCCGGGGTGGGCGTATTTTGACTTCGTAAGCAAAGTTCGCCCCGCCAAAACCTCGTGCGTCGCGGACTCGAAGGAAGTAGTCACCAGTCTTGGGAGCGACAAAGTCTAGCTTCGAATTCTTGCCGGCGCGGCGGGAACCGTCGTCGTCGTTCTCAAAGTAGATGGGAAAAACGGGCAAACCATTTGGCAGCGCTACTTCGCCTGCCGCGAGCTCGCGAACCACGTAGGCAATATCTCCAAGAGCATGGGAAATGGGCGTCGTATCGAAGAATGCATAACGACTACCGAAACCCGGGTATACTTTAAAACCAGAATCGGGGCCGCGCGGATAAAGCCACAAACGATTCACTTCGCCACCTGAATAAAGGAACTCGTCGAGCTCCATGTCTTCCCATTTGTGGAGGCGGAAATCATCGCTGGTATTGCTATCCTTGCCGCGAAATGTGAAGTAGGATTCGCGCAGTGCTTGCAGCCGCGTCCTCAGAACCGGCTCGCCAAATGCGTCAAGCACTTCAATGTAACTATCAAGCTTCGCATCTTTGCCCGCTTTGTTCGCTTCAATGATCCAATGCTCTCCTTCCTTGGCGGAAAAGCGGTAAAGGTCCACGTCTTCAGTCTCGTTAGCCGCTTCAGCAATGCCGCCTTGGATGAGCGCCGGCAAATCCACTTTGCTTGCTTCTCCAAAGGCATTGTTCGGTTCAGCTTCTTCAAAATTCGTCGTTTCCCGATCCACGACGCTGGTAGTTCGGCGTGTTTCGTCACCAAGAGTTTCGTTGCCGCCGGACCGTAAAATGTCGCTCAGCTGAGCCATCGAGACGTCGAGGCGTTGACCCTTGATCGCGTAAGCGACCAAAGCTGAATCTCCCTTACCCATTCCAATGCCGCTGGGCGTATCGTCAAGTCGGGCGATTTCTCCCAGAGGCTTTAAGTCTTCCAAGGCCCAGAGTTTGACCGTTTGGTCACTCGAGGTCGAGGCAAAAGCCAGTTCGTCTCTTGCGAGAAACCTGATCTGCAAAACGTCCATCTCGTGCGCGTAGCGGGCGACAAGCATAGGATTGATCGCAGGTCGTTCGCGTGAAACAACTTGCCACATCCGAATTTGACGATCTGTTCCTCCGGCCAAAACGAAATTGCCATCAGGACTGAATCGAACGGTCAGCATCTCTCCTTCGGGTTGGCCGAGAGTGTCGAGTCGCATTCCGCTTTCGACGTTCCATATTTTTACCGTTTGGTCTCCGCTGGCCGTGGCAAGCAGTTTTCCTGAAGGATCAAAGTCTAAGTCGTAAATGGCTCCGTTATGGCCTGTCAGTTCAAGTCGTTGTTCTCCAGTTTCGACGTCCCACAAGATGATCTTGCGATCATAACTGCCCGAGGCCAGGAGCTTGCCATCTGGGCTCAGGGCCGCACAGTACACCGAGTCTTGGTGCCCGGCGAATCGTTTTCGAATGGAGCCATCGTCCGCATCCAGCAGCAGTATCTCACCCGCACGGCCGCTCACGCCACTGCTGACGACCAAGGTTTTTTGATCCTGACTCGTTCGAATTGCGTTGACTTTACCAGCCAACTCGGGCGATCTCCAAAGCAATGCTTCCGTGTCGGCGGAAATCGCTTGAACACGTTTGGTGCGGCCGAGGAATATTCGTTCTCTGGCAACTTCAAAGGATCCCAAGTACTGGTCTTCCTCACTGGCGGCCTGCCACGTCGCGGGAATTTTTACAGAAGGAAGCATCGAAGCCTCGGCATCGATTTTGGCTCCCTCAACAATCCAGCGCTGCAGCAATTCGCTTTCGCTTCTAGTCGGCTGAGGCTCATCCTGCGGCGGCATTTGCGGTTGCTCTTCGCCGCGGACTAGTTGGAGCAAATAACTTTCTTCTGGCTTGCCCGGTTCAAGTAGCGGTCCGTCCTCAGTCCCTTGAAGCAATTGCTGAGAATTAGCAAGCGAAAACTCGCCGTCGGGATCTGTACCACTGTGACAACTCGCACAATACTTTTGAAAGATTGGTGCGACTTGCTTTGAGAAACTGACAGGATCTTCGGCACGAGCTTCGAACAATAATGTTTGCGAGCAAACAGCCAGGGCAACCAGTGGAAGAAAACTTAGCCCCAGGATACCCTTCGCGCGAAATTGCAATAAGAATGGTTGACGACGCCTATGGGATCCTGGACAAAGCACTGGACGCCGACACCGCTTATACCAGGTATTTGAAATTCAGGGGGGTACAGTTTCCAGCTGTACCTGAGGGGGATTGGCACCATTATTTTTGCGATTTGGTGCAGCTGGAACACTGTTTTGTGATTGGTGACGCACTGGGCCATGTGGTGGACTATCCTTTTTCGTTTGAGGTTGTGGATGAGCGCCCA
>JBCCEO010000122.1:0-13990 GCA_039030255.1 Planctomycetota bacterium
CTTCGATAGAAACCGACCAGTACTTTGTCCCTTCGGCCAACACGGCAATGCCAGCCTGTCCTGAGATGAGTGCAATCAAGTGATTTCGTCGACGTCTAGTGCCTTGAGTTTCTTGCGAATTCTCTTGGCAAGAAGTTTATCCGCTTTACGCGTGGGGGCCTTTGCCCAAAACGATTCTATGTTTGAGACTGTCAATCTCCCAAAAATATGACACTCAATGAATTCGTCGCCGTCCGTAATTCCAGTCTGTATTATAAGAATACCTGGAAAATCGGTCATTTGAGTAGAATTATCCAGCTTCATGGCCAGTTTGCAGACAGCGACTTGTCCGCGATTGTCCCAGGTGGATAAATAACCCGCTGGCGGGGGTTGGCCCGCGATGACTGAGTGGTTAACGCAAAAAACAAGCGTGTTCTC
Organism: Planctomycetota bacterium; assembly: GCA_039030255.1. GTDB lineage: Bacteria > Planctomycetota > Planctomycetia > Pirellulales > Pirellulaceae > Aureliella. The sequence continues at coordinate 418 of JBCCEO010000122.1, forward strand.
TTCAAACACCGTGGTACGGTGGTTGATGGCGTTTTCTTTAAACGTGAAATGACAATCACCGTAGGACTCAGGCCCCCGACCATCACCGGCAAGAGCCGCAAAGTTAACGCGCTGATAATAGTGAGGAAAGAAGGTTGCATCGACGGCTTGCCGGGCCTGATCAAAGAAATTGTCCAGCGGGACACGCTCTTTTGCTTCTATCAGCTCATAAAAAGTGCGAAAGAGATCTCCCGTCCGGGAAAGTAGCGGCTCAATTGTCCCCCATTTCCGGCAGATGACAGGGCGAGTCGACTCGACGATCCATTTTTCAAATTCTTCCAGGACGGTTTCGCAGCCCCGATTTTTCGTTTCTTCAACACTCTTGTTGTATCTTGCTTCAAGCGCCTTGACTTCACTTTCGCGCGCAGCCTGACGAACATTGGGATAGCCCAACTGCGCGCCACATTGGTCACAAACCGTGAGGTGAAGGCTAATCTCCTGCTCGCATTGAGGGCACTGCACGGATCGTCCTGAAACCGATGATTGAGTTTGCAAAAAGAATGAACAGCATGCAAGTTATTGCAACGAACAGAATTGTCAACAGCCTGGGCGTGATTCTGCGGGAAAGTGCATCGATTCAAACTGAGAATATTCGTTGCATTATTGGTTTTCTCGAAACAACGAGATGCCATCAGCAAACGAAAAAGCGGCTCTTTGACCGATGTCCAAGAGCCGCCTTCTTCTGAAACGGTTGAGAATCCTAATTTTGGTGATAGCCAAATATTAGGAGATTCTCAAACTACGTTCTCTTCTTCTAGAGAGACTGCAAGTTGCTCGTCGTCCGGACGGTCACCTTCGCCGCGTGGCCCGCGGTCTCCTTCTCGTCGAGCTCGATCTTCGGCGAGCATGTCCAAGTCACCGTCGTCCATGCCAGCCATCATCGCGTCCAATTCGATCAAGACTTCTTGACCGGGTTCGTCGCGATTGTCGTCTTGAGCAGGACCATCACGGCGTTCTGGTGGCGGTGCTTGGTTGTCGCCTGGGCCGTTATCGGCGATCAGGTTCCCGCCGCCAGGGCCGCCGGGTCCACCAGGACCTCCTTGACCAGGACCGTCGTTATCGCCACGGCCTCCGTCCGGACCACCATTGCCCCCGCCTCCATCGTTACCGGGGCCTCCGTTGCCAGGTCCTCCTGGTCCACCATTTCCTGGACCGTCAGGTCCGCCGTTACCATCTCCGCCATTGCTACCGCTGTCGGGTACAACGAATTGCGTGGAAACCGTTTCGGCGACTGCCTGTCCGACTTCTTGTCCGACGGTATCATCGAAGTCGAAGTGGATGCCCAAGTAGACTCGACTGCGTCCATTTTCTGCCATCGCTTCTGTTAGCGAACTGAAGGAGCGTGTCGCGTCATCGAGATCCAGCCCATAGGCGGCTTCTAGTTCAGGGTTCTCCATGATGATCTCAAGCTCTCGCGAGGTGAGATCGAAGGCAATGTCATCGGTACCGTAGAATTCTCGGATCGCACCAAAGACGGCTCCACCGAAGGTTGCGTGTCCCGAAACGTAAGTTGGGAATTGTGGAGTGAAGCCCACGATGTCATCACCTCCGTCTGGAGCGCCGATGGCGGTCCAGTCAGGATCTGCTTCCGTTAGCGGATTGCCGTCCAGATCACCTTGGTGGATGGCCGTCACTGGTCTCCAGAATTGCTCCGTGAACTTGCTATACCAAGCTGCGACGCCTGCGTCAGCCATGGCCACAGAGGCTTGAGCGAACAACGCTGCATTCTCGTGGAAGGTGTTGCCTTCTTGGACGGCGATTGCTTCCAAGGCGTCATTGAACAAGTGCATCGGAGTGCCCAGGCCGGTTCGGTCGTAGGCCCAGAAAATGCCGATTTCCGTTTGCTCGGCCGTGCGTGCCGTGCTGTCAACTCCGCCCAGTTCTTTAACCTCGTTGTAGGAGGCTGCGTATTCTTCGCTCGTTAGTGGAGGAGTAGTCTCGGGTGCATAGTCTTCAGCCGATGAAATGACGAAGGTGTCCACGTCTTTCCAAGAAGGTCCCCAGACGGGAACATCAGGATTGAGGGGATCGGGTTGGAAGTCGCCAGGATCGCTGCCGTATTCGTAGCTGCCTTCGGTGTCCCAGCCGTCATCGGCCCTGGCGGCGAGAATCGTGTTACCGATATCGGTACCAAGGATCACGCTACGACCAGTAACTTGACTCGGCTGGAAACGAGAGAACACATCCTCGCGAACTGCGTCGATCATATCCTGCTGCTCCGAGTACAGTGAGCTCAGGACAGTGTAGGCAGCTTGCGAAGCCGCAATGTCGCCTCGCACGTCACGATTCGGCGGATCATTGATATCGTACTCGTAGAACGCATCCTCCGCGTCGCCATCGGCCAGTGTCACCGCGTCGTAGATGGCTAGGTTCATCATTGCCATGGCGCGAGAAGCAAATCCAGGATTCTGGTACTCTTCGTTGGCAACTAGCAATTCGTTAAACAAATCATTCCACACGAGGACTGCATCGCCCTGCTGTTGATTCGCGTCCGCATTGTCGCCAGGACCATTGTCTTCGGGACCGTTTTCTCCTGGTCCGTTTCCTCGTGGCCCACCGGCGCGCCCTTGGTCTGGGGTGTTCAATGCGTCGATAACCATCAATGCATCCATGGCAGTTTCTGCACCATCGTTGTTGACGTCGGTCATACGTCCTCGACCACGCCGCTCGACACGTTCGCCATTTTCGCCCCGGTTACCCTGGTTTAAGTTGTCCACGACGAGTAGTGCATCGAGTGAAGAAACGGCGCCATCCTCATTGACGTCTGCCGGCATTGCTTCGTTGTGAAAAACGTTCGCTGCCAGCAGCTGGCGATTTTCGAGTGATTCTGATCGCAACACACGTTTGACTGACGCACGTCTACGATCCCTGTTCTTGCGAGAAGATTTGGATTTTCCGCCGTACCAAGCCCATAGCTTCGACATAACGACACCTATGCCTTTCTAGAAGAGAAGAAGAGTAGAGACAGGGAGTAGGATTACCTTCACTTCGTGGCTCAAACCACAAGGCCCCGCTTCCCGCCTAAGTTGAGTTCCGTGAGATCACGTACATTAAGGACAAGAAAACACAGGAAATTCACGCCAAAAAAAGAATGGTGAAACATTGAAGAAAGAGCGTGGCGCGAACGCGTTTCATTGTCCCCGGAAGAGATCAGGGGTTGAGAAGCCAACGGCTTAAAGAGCTGTCGAGAAGCGAAGTCACAACAAGGGCTGGTTTTACCACTACCGACCTTCTATTGTGACAACTGCAGTGGGGTTGCTGGAGCCAAGGGTAACCCGGGACTTACTGGTGCGTTTTTTTGTTCTTCTTCTTTGGATTCGTCGTTTCGTAGCTGGTCCGTCTTCGGTAGTTCGTCCGGTGGAGCTTCGATCGATATTTCTTCCGGCTGCCCCGATGATGCATCGTCCATCTGCAGTGAAGCTTCTGCCAAGTCCGATTTTGCCGAGCTGGATTTTTCTTGCGTCGATTCCATTGGTTTAGGAATCGGCAAGCTTCCCGAACAAACTGGCTGCCGCTCCATCAAGTAACGCATTTCATGCGAATACGGAACGCACGGCAATTTACCGTAGACAGGGAAGGCCCAAGCAGGAAGTCCATAAGCAGGTTCTGGCAATACGTCCTCATCCCGCAAGTCTTGCCAAAAACCAGTTTCGTCGACGGTCAACAGCTCCAAATCCAAGAAGAGTTGCGTACGGTCGAGAATGTAATCGATATGTCGGCTGGCAACGCTGCTCAGAGCATTAGTGTAGGCCGTTTGTGCTTCGAGGAAGTCACGCGCCGACACGCCGCTGGTTCCAAGCCGGAATTCGAGTGAAGTACTGACAACACGTTCGAAAGCCAAAGCCGCACTTGCAACTGCAATCAAGTATTGTTCTCGATCTAAGGCCAAGTTGCGGAGGTCGTTCCGAACCGAAAACTTGATGTTGTCTTCTAGCTGCATCAGATTCCGTAAGGCACGTTGATAGGTGATGAGCGAAGCGCGAAAAGTGTTGCGTTGTGCGAAGCGGTTTAGCGGCGCGTCAAATGTTACGCCTAGTTGCGTAGTGCTATCGTCGAAGGAAAAGTTGAATGGTTGATTGGTCGTAGGATCGGTTCGGAAGACTTGGCGCGCATTGATATCGAGTATTGACTTCAAGTTGTCGGCGGCCAGTTTGATCCGACGCCAATCGTCCACCGCTTGTTCTCGCTGGTTCATCAGTTCGAATCGTAGCACTAGTGCGGTAGCCATCGCATCGTCTGGATCTATGTCAATTCGTTTGAGTCCGAAATCGGGTGTGCTGAGGGTTTGCTTGACAGTTTCGGACAACAATTCAACTTCTCGAACAATGCGTTTGAGATCCTGTTCGGGATCATCCTCTACGGTGAGGCCAACAGCTTGATAGATGTTCGCAATCAAGTCTTGCAGGCTAGAACGCAGTTCGTCGCCTTCCTTGACAAGTGTTGGCATTTGCCCAAGCTGAAGTTCGCCATCACTCGACGCGAAGAGCGATTCATACCTGACGACAAGTGCGTCAATTCTCTGAGCCAGCGACAACTGTTGTTCGGCAAAGTCGAGGATCTGTTCACGTTCAATACTGAGCTCTGCAAGTTCAAGTTGCCTAGTGACAACATCCATCTGATACCTTGCATGCGCGATGGAACGCTGGAAGATGATCTGAATGGACGGAGTTTCGCTTTCGATTTCTTGCTGCAAGCCAGCCAGGACTTCAGCACTTGCAATTCGGGCTTCATCGACCAAGAATTTTGCTCGCGCGATTTGCAACTCAGCTAGGTTATCTGAATTGGCTCTGTCGGTCAGAAGTGACGCTTCCAATACGCGTTCGATCAGAACCGAAGCTGCACTTGCAAGAACACCTCGATCGGGCCGCTCGAACGCCGTTTCAATCCTTCGTAGCACTCGATTGCTCAAGTCCGAGGAGACGGAGAGTTGGTCCAACCGCGTCAGCTCATTCAGTTCACTTAAGTCTAGGTTGAGCTGCGTCTCGGTGGGGATGCCCATTGAGATCTTCAGGCTATCTAAGGACTGTTCTACTCCGTTACAAGTCGCGATCAGTGAGCCACGTCCGCCGAGTAGACTTTGTTCGACTTGGTCGACCTGTACTCGAGGCACAAAGTCTCTTTGGAATTCGGCGCCGGCTTGGTTGAACGCGCGAACCAGCGAGAAGTAGTTTTGGGCTTCGATCTCAATTTGTCGGTAAGAAAGAATGAGCCGATAGTAGATCGACGCAAAGTCCACAAAGAACTGCTTGCGAAAGCGAGCGAAGTCCCGAGCAGCATAGACTACGTTGCGTTCGGCTTGTGTTAATCCTTCAAAGCGAACGTCGCGCTGCAGCAATGGCTGCGTGAAATCGATTAGAACGCTGGAACTGACGTCGGCTGCAAAGCCAGTGGGACCGTTGAATGTAAGCAGAATGTTGTTGGCAAAGGAAGCGAGCAAGTCGCCACCGGTAACCAGTAGTTTGTCGCCTGCGACTCGGCTTGGAATCGAGAGATTGTTTTCAGTAATACCAAGAATGCGATTGTGCGTGAAACCGAGCCCGCTGCCGTTGCCAAAATTGCTGAACTTGTTGGCGTAAGCGAATCTTTCTTGCGCTAGCGTTAATGAAACTAGGAATAGGTTTTCCTTCTGTGTTTGATACTCTCGACTGTTCAGCAATGCGATGTCGACGATGTCCTCGAGAGTGAGGCGATCGTCTTCAGTCTCAAATTGCCTGTCAAAGGCATTGAAGCCGTCAAAGCTCTCGCTCGCGTACTCCGCTTCCTCACGAATCGATTTGAACTCGGACATCCGCTTGAGGCACTGAGTCGGCAGGTTTTCCCACGCACTCGGTGGAATAGGCGTACCACGGGGTGCATTAGATTCGTCCGCAGCTTCGACTTCTTCTGTCCCGGTATCTTCGGAGTCTTTGAGTAGCCTTGATCGTAATTCTGGGAGCTTGTAAGCGTAGAGCGTAGGGGTAGGGCAAGGAAGTCTGGGTGAGACGAGACAGTCCAAAGGAGCGAGGCGTGATTCAGGCGAAGGAGTCAACGAAAAGTTTGCAGGTACGGCCCACGGCTTGGCCTGAGTTTTTTCGTGCAGCAGGCACCTTGCGTCGCGATTCGCCCTCTGAAAATACCAAGTGCGCGTTCGACAACCAGGTAGCGTCAGCAAGATGATGAGTACGCCAAGCCCAAGGGCTCGGATTCGAGTATTTCGCCGCCCGCAGGCGTGCAGCCAGTTCGATTTGGCCACGGAGGCGAAGCGCATCTTGACTTTCTCACTATATTCCCTTGCCCGCATGACGACGCTTGCACGAACTGAATCGAGAAGCACACCTACTTCCCCGTTCGGCAAATCAGAAGTGATCATTCCGATCATTTCGGTTATAATCGTTGGTCCTGCCTTAATCAGATGGCAAGAGAATCCGATTTTTCGGGTTGCGCCAGCTGATAGCCCTCCAGAGTCGTGGTTTGGTCTTAAATGGCCCCAAACGATAACCCCCCAACCGAAGGGCTTTTCCCGATTTGGGGATCTTTTGTTATCTCGCCAACCGGAACAAAGTCTCGATTGCCGACATTAATACTTTGGGACAACTTTTTCCCAGGGCGAAACAGCGCAAAAAGAGAGAACCTGTGTCTTACAGAAAACCGATTCTATTTGCGTTTGTCGCCGCTCTCATCTTGGCCGGGGCCTATTACGCCCAGCCTTGGAAGCAGTGGAAAGAGCCAGGGCAGGAGCTGCTGTACTACGAAGTACGCAATGCGGACTTGCCGATCGTAATCACCGAGCGAGGCTTCCTCGAAAGCCAAGAGCAAACCTCCATACGTAGTCAAGTAGAGATCTATGACTATCGAAGTGGCTCACGCGGAACGATTATCCTCTCCATCGTTCCCAACGGAAGCTTGGTGCAAAAGGGCGATACGCTTGTCGAGCTCGATTCGGCTTCCATTCGGGATCTTCTCGAATCCGAGTCGCTGGAACTGCAAAGTGATCGCTCAGTGCAAGAACAAGCGGAGGCAAGACGCACCAACCAGCTGACGCAGAACGAAACTTCAACGGCGGAAGCAAAGCTGACACTGGAACTGGCGAAACTCAATCTCGAAATGTACACCGATGAGCAGAGCGGTTCGTTCAAGTTGGCTGAGAGCCAAATTGACCGGCAAATTGACGAATCGCGAAACGCGATCCTGGAAGCCCAAGCTGCCTTGAAACTGCAAGAGACCGAAAAGGATGGCATCGAACAACTCTTTCGCCTGGGCTACAAGGGAAAAAGTGATTTGGAACAGAGTCGCTATGCCTTCATGAAATCAGAGGCAGCCCTGGCATCGGCGATTAACCAGCTTGAAACGCATGCTGCTTCCAAAGATCAGCTTAAGTCCTACACCTACCGTATGGAAGTGTTAAAGCTGCAAGGCGAGGTGGCAACTGCAGAACGCTTGCTTCGCCAAGTTGGGGTGACGAACAAATCGGAATTGGCTCAAGTCGAGTCCCAGTTGTTCGAAGCAAAAGAGCGGGTCACAAGACAAGAAGCTCGAGTGGCCCAGTATCAACGGAATGTTAATAATTGCATGATCGTTGCTCCACACGATGGAATGGTCGTTTACGCGCAAGACGAACGAGGCGGGTCGAGTATCGCTGCAGGTATTGAAGTCCGCAATCGACAGACCTTGTTGACTCTGCCAGATCTCTCGCAAATGCAAGTCAAAATTCAGATTCACGAAGCTGTACTTGATCAAGTGCATCCTGGTCTGCCGGTGTCGATTCGTGTTGAAGCCTTTTCGAACAAAGTCTATGAGGGAATCGTCGAGAAAGTTGCGGTCGTTCCTAGCCCAAGTAAGAGTAGCGTCAAAACTTACGAATGCATTGTGAAGATTCCATCGGAAGTGTATCGATTGAAGCCTGGCATGAATGCGGTCGCAGAAATCAACGTCGATCGCGTTCGGGATGTTCTGAGTTTGCCTGTTCAAGCAGTCGTCCAACGAGATCGAGACACTTGGTGCTATGTTGAAAATGCAAATGGCGTGAATCGACGTGAGATCGAATTGGGACGCAACAACGACAAGTTCGTCGAAATCGCAAATGGAATTGAAGCAGGAGAGCGGGTCGTGCTCAATCCGCTGGTCATCGCCAATCTAGAGGACGCTGCAGGAAGAGAGATTTCTCCGGATGGCTCCGAACCTCAATCCGAAATGTCACCGACGGGTTCCGAGCCAAGTAGGGTGACGAAAAAAGCTGCAGTATCCGAGCAAGAGATTGCGTCGGATCCTGACAGTCCTTCTTCTGCCGGATAGTGCAGAGTCGCGGAATAGCTTTTTGGGGCTGCGATGGCTTTCGAGATCTTTAAAGTCGGCATGAAGAACCTGCTGCTGCACAAATTGCGCAGCCTGTTGACCCTCCTCGGTGTGATTCTAGGCGTTGGTTCTGTAATCGCAATGTTGGCCGTGGGAGAAGGATCCAAGAAAGAGGCGCTGGAACGAATCCGTAACTTGGGTGCCAACAATGTCATCATTCGCAGTGTTCGACCTACCATAGAAAGTCAACCTGACTCCGGCGCGAAAGCTACGGGTGGCTCAAGTGGCTATGATGAGTTTGGGTTGAATTATGAAGACCTAGACCGGCTGAAATCCACATTGCCGACGATTCAGCGCGCTGTTCCAGTGGCACTTTCAAACTTTGATATTTCTCGTCAGCAACGCCGAATTCCAAATGCTCGTGTGCTCGGAACGAACCCACAATTTCTTGAAATCAAGAAGCTGGATGTGCAACGCGGACGATTTCTAACTTCAGTCGATATACACAATTCTTGGAATGTCGTAGTTTTGGCGGATGGGGCGGCTCGGCAATTGTTCCAGTTCGAAGATCCGATCGACCAGCACATTCTGGTAGGTCATGATGTTTATCGCGTTGTAGGTGTCTTGTCTTCGCAGGCGAGCGGCAACAATACTCCGGGCGCCGTAGGCCAAAAGGACTTGAACAAGGATGTGTACGTTCCGATTTCCTGCGTCGAACGGAGGTTGGGCACGCAGGACGCGGGCGGTAAGTTCAAGCAAGCGGAACTCAACGAAATTACTTTGACGGTCACTGATGAACGTTTTGTCAGTCAAACGGCGGAAATGGCTCGGCAACTCCTGTTGCGAACGCATCCTGAAGGCAAGGATTTCAATGTGCAAGTTCCTTTGGAATTGCTTGCACAAGCCATGGAAGAAAAACGTATGTGGAACATGGTGCTGGGATCAATTGCTGGAATTTCTCTGCTGGTCGGCGGCATAGGAATTATGAACATTATGTTGGCCAGTGTAACCGAACGCACCAAGGAAATTGGTATTCGCCGCGCGCTCGGTGCAACCAAAAGAGCCATTTCGGTGCAATTTCTTGCCGAGACCGTTATCCTGAGTTCTACAGGCGGAATCTTAGGTGTAGCCGTCGGTGTGACAATCCCAATCCTGGTGAGTTGGCTTACGGACCTCGATACCGTGATCAGTCTATGGTCGGTTCTCCTTTCGTTTGGCATTTCTGTAGGAATCGGAATCATCTTTGGCTGGTACCCCGCCAACCGCGCTGCTTCTTTGAATCCGATCACGGCTCTACGCCACGAGTAATTGGTGAGCCTTCTCATCACCATGCGAATCATAAACCCTCGGTCACACAAATATTGTGGCGGTGGGTTTTGTCCTTTCTGAACACTATTTAACGGCGGCTCATGTAGATCGATTTTCCACGCGCCTTTCCGCAATACCTTCTCGCATGGTTTGTCAAAAGAGGAACCTGGCCCAACTTCCGAATATCAGAACCTACCTGGAAAATGGCGGAACGCAGCAGGCTTTACCGTTTGGCCCACGTGATTCGATGCTTCGGTGACGATTGTCAGCAGTACTGAGATTTTTCCGTAAAATCGTCCGTGGAAATGGAGTGTACCTGCATGGACGAAAAGGAATCACAGACGCACGTACTGTTTTAAAGCTCTTCACGTCTACGGACCTAAAGTATGAACAAGAGGCTAAGAGGCCAAAGCTTATGACAAGCCAATTGCTGGATTGCTACAGGCCTTAAAGCAGCGCGGCATGCTGAAAGATATGCATTTGATTTGGGGGGCGACTTTGGACGTTCGCCCGAAGGCCAGGGTTCTGCTGGCGATGGTCGCAACCACAACAAAGGTTTTTCACAACTTGGATGGCTGGCGGTGGAGTGAAAAGAGACTTCAGCTATGGAGTGACCGACGAATATGATTATGCGACAAGCGAAGACGGTGCAACATCTATGACTGGCATGCCACGATTTTGGATCTACAAGGCCTCGACCACAAACGGTTGACTTCGCGGAATGTAGGTCGGACTCCGACTAGCAGATCTCCACGGCGTCGTCGCAAAAGACATCATCGCGCAGCGGCTGTGACTCTGGTTGTTTCGCTCCAACAGCTGCTAATCAATATCAAAACTGAAAGCTTCGAATAGGATATGAAATTCAAATTCGTAATCGCGACCTTGCTAACCTTTCTGCTAGCCGCTCAGCTTTTACTGGCCCAAAGATCGGGAGGAAATTTTGGCGGACCGGGTGGACAAAACGCAAAAACAATTGAGTTAGTCGACAAGTTTGATAAAAACGCAAACGGGCGACTTGAGACGAATGAGCGAAAAGCAGCACTCGAGCATTTGGAGTCTCGAAAGGGTTCCGAGCGATCGCGTCGGCGAATGCCGCGTCACCGTGGTCCGGCAGGGAAACCAGGCCCAAAGGTTGCAATCGAAAGCGTCAAGCCAATTGAAAATGATGACCTTTACAATACGGGAGTCCTTCGAACCGTCTTCCTGAACTTTGAAAGCCAGGACTGGGAAGAGGAACTGGCAGCATTCAAGCCAACGGATGTCGAAGTTCCTGCAACGATGGTGGTCGACGGAAATTATTACAAGCAAGTTGGGGTCAGCTTTCGAGGCACCTCTTCATTCTTCATGATTACTGCGGGAAGCAAGAGATCCTTCAATATCTCCGTCGATTTTGCTGATGAAAAACAGCGCCTGTACGGAGTCAAGACACTGAATCTTCTTAACTGCAATGGTGACGCGAGCATGATGAGTTCGTTCCTCTACCATGACATCGCCAGCAAGAAAATGGCGACACCGCGGGCGTGTTTCGTGAAGGTGGTCGTTAACGCCCGGAGTTGGGGTGTGTATGCCAATGTGGAGCAGTTCAACAAGGACTTTTTAAAACGCAATTTCGATTCAAAGAAGGGTGCAAGGTGGAAGGTACCTGGAACCCCAATTTCCGATGGAGGATTGCGATACTTCAAAAATGATCTCGATGCTTACAAAGAGCGCTACACGCTAAAGTCGAAAGAAGATGATCAAGCGTGGTACGATCTTGTTGATCTGACACGGGTCATTGAGCAAACGCCAGCCCAGGATCTCGAAGAAGCGCTGGAAGAGGTTCTTGATATCGACGGTGTACTCTGGTTTCTGTCGGTTGATGTCGCGCTTGCCAACAGCGACGGATATTGGACTCGTGCGAGCGACTTTAACATCTACCAGAACCAGAAAGGTAAGTTCCACATTTTGCCCCACGACATGAACGAAGCATTTGGCCTGGCGAAACATGGTGGTCCACCTGGGGCGTCATTGATTCGCATGTTTACGCCGCGCCGCAGCCCCGGTGGACCAGGTGGAATCGGCGGTAACGGTGGACCGAAACTCGATCCGCTGGTGGGACTCGATAATCCTCGCTACCCTTTGCGTAGTAAGTTGCTTGCGAATGAAAATCTTCGTAAGCGTTACTTGCAGCATTTGCGAACCATTGCCAGCGAGTATCTCAACTGGGACTACCTCGGTCCCAAGGTAGAAGAAGCGCGTTCTTTGATTGACGCTGAAGTCAAGCATGACACAAGGAAACTCATGACTTACCAGGCCTTTCAAGAGGCGACAGCTGACAACGGGAAGATATATGATTTTTGCTCGAAGCGTGCTGAGTATCTCTTGAATCATGTTGAGATCCAGAATTTGGAAGCCGATCCGGATGCTGAAGTCGTTAAGCAGGACTAACAGCATGGGCTCAGTCAGGTGAAAACCGCTTCTATTGCGGACCGATAGATTCTCCCGGTATTGCGGACCGCTTGAAACGCACGTCAGTCCTCGGTCTGAGAAGATAAAACGTCAAGGTGCACGCGGGATTTTTAGACTTGGTTCAAGATGAATTCCGAACAACGGATTTAGTGACTGCTTTCTCATGAAATCAGAGAGGGGCACATTGGCAATTCGGAATCTGGCGCGGTTTGCACGCAATATTCGATGACGCATTGAGAAAGTTGCGAACTCGCATTCGAGCGTACAACGAATGCTGTGGAGTGCCTAATTCAGAAGAGTCTGGGTATCACGAGGACGTCACACGCTCCTACTTAACGCTGATTCACCGACGCATCCGCAACTGCTCTCGGCCCAGCAGTTTTGAAGCAACAGTGTCCGATATACTCACGCGCTTTGCTGATCCGAGAATGCTCTGTCGCTTCTACCGTGACTGCGTGTTGAAGTCGGGAAGGGCGAGGCAGGAGTGGGTGGAGCCAGACCTCAGGTCTTTGGGTTATGATGACTCATGCGGTTGTGGAACGATCTTGAGAACTATCGGCATGATCCCCGGCAGGCACATTTTCGCACCTGGTAGTCGCGGTTGATCTCGAACGCAGCGATCGATCGGTTTCGACAGCGCCAGTGAGACAAAAAGACCATCAGCACAGATGAGACTCGTGATCAGGAGTGCTTCCATGTTCCCAGCGACTTGGAAGAGATCGTTGAACGCGAGTGGCAGACGCATGTTTTAAGGCTCGCCCTTCAACGACTGGAATCAGTTTTCTCCGGTAATGCCATTGATGTGTTCCTTCGATCTCTGGAGGGCCAGTCAGCAGAAGAGATTGGCACTGCACTGGGGTTGAGTTCGGAGACCGTTTACGTTCTGAAGCACCGTGTCAAGAAGCGGCTAACTCAGGAAGTAACGATGCTTCGCCAGGAGCTAGAGATCAAAAACCGAAACGACACGAATTAGATAGCGTAATCAATATGATGGATAAAGATGCAATCGAAAATGCTCTTGAGCGAATGCAACCATTCGTTGAATCGTTGTACGAGAAGGGCAAGACTGACTCAGTTCCAGCATAATCCATATCCGACGATGAAATTTGCGCGCTGTACACGGCGGTGCGGTCGATTAACGAGCGATACCGCGAACCCGAATTGATTGGGCGTGGTGGAATGAAGGAGATTGTTCGTGTCTACGATGCGCGAGCGACACGTGGCGATGGCGAAGCCCCTTCCAAAGTTGAATCGAGACCATTTCGACGCATTTCTGGGCGAAGCTCATTTGACCGCGTAGCCTGGGCTCATGCCAATTCCGTATCATCCATTGGCGCCTTCGCATACGATGACGTCGTCGACGAACCGCAAAGCGAGAAGGAACTGGCCGGACACTATGTGGACGGTGTCGAACTCGTACTTTACGAAACTGATTAATGGGTCCGCCTTTCATTATCAGGAAGACGCAGTTTTTTTGCTTTTGCCCGGTGGTGGGCCGCTTTGGAAC
>JBCCEO010000123.1:0-13977 GCA_039030255.1 Planctomycetota bacterium
CAAGTCTTCCGTCTCTACCGGAGTCTGAGGATTACCAAAGTCAATGGAGTTCTCGACCCAGCGTCCGGAAGGATCAAGCTGCATAATGCCCAGTTCTCGATAAAGTCGAATTCGTGCTGCATAGTAGTTAAGCCATGCGGCAAGAAAACTGTTTTGTGAATTCTGCAACGAACTTTGAGCGCCGAGGAGATTGATTGCCGTAGTTGGGTTGATCTGAGGTCTTGCTCCTGGTTGTACTGGTGGAGGAGGAGTTAGCAAAGCAAGCTGTGTCTGTTCCACTCGCCGCAATGCAATTGATACCGCGCGGCGCTGAATCTCAAGTTGCAGTCGACGTTGTTCTAATGTTCGAACCAACGCTCGCAATCCCCGCTGCAGGGCATCGCGAGACTGAATGAATTCGCGCCGACTACGTTGGTATTGAATCAGAGTTTCGCGATAGCCATTCCGTTCTAGCAATCGTGCGAGAGGGGCGTCAAACTCGACACCTAATCTGAGGCTGCTTGTCGATGCCCTGAAGTCTAGCGGGTTGTTGCGAGCAGTCCGCATATCGCCGCTTCCCGTGATGGACAAATTCGACTTGAGTGCGTTGGCTGCGATTTGGATCGCACGCCATCGATCCACGAGTGCAGCTCGCCCGTTCATAAAGTCCAATCGATTTCCTAGCGCGACCTGAAACGCTACTTCGGGTTCGATTCGGACTTGTTCTACGGTAATCACCTCCAGCCTCGCTTGAGCGGGTATCAGGGACAGCCGCTGGACCAGCTGAACAAAAGACTGCACCCAAGCCGTCAACTCTCCGATTGTCCGCATGCGTGTTTCGCCTGAGCTCAACGCGCGAATTTCCTCGAGTTCTGCAAATGCATCGCCAAATCCATCCTTCCCGGTTTCCAGCTCTCTAAATCGTTGGAAAAGACGTTCCCTTTCACGCTGAAAACGCTTCTGTTCCTCGTCCCCCATAAGTTGCTCTCGCTCTGGTACGACGGTGTTCATTCGTTCGAGATCTGCCCTGGAGATATTGAGCAGTTGTTTCACGGGTTCAATAAAGCCTTCTGCCGCTTCCAGTGATCGCTGGGGCTCTGCAGCAACATCCCGCAAGTACGACTGAACTAGAACCACGTCTCGCGCCAAAGCCACAACTTCTGTGATCCAGGCCTGATTCTCCTCGATTGTCTGAGCTTGGTTTTCCTCGGTCAAAAGATTCAGCAATTCGTCGAGACGCCTGGAAGCTCCGGCCATTCGCTCGGAAAGTCCATCCGCTTCGCCTCGCAGACGCTCCACAGATTCGTCGAGACCAACACTACCGGATTGATTCCCAAGTGATTGTGCTGAATCAATTTCATTTGCATCATTATCAAGCTGGTTTTGGCGCCCGTAGCCGTCAAGGTCACTAGAAATTCTCTTAGCTCTCCTGGCTACCACATCGGCAACTGCTTGCAACTTGATCAAAAACAGATCGATGCTATCAAAGTCTTGTCCAGCGAGATTCGCCAGCGTATCCTCCAGTTCCCCCACACGCGTGTCGAGATCAAGCAACTCCCCTGCATCGCCTATCTGAGTTTGCAGTTGGAAGACAGCATCCACGACGGGGCTTGATTCCAGCGGAATCAGTTGAAATCCTTCCACCAATTGTTCATCCACTTCAGCTGGCAGGTCGGACGGAAGCCCGAGGATTTGCGTCTTGTAGTTGTCTACGGCAAGCTCCAATCCATTCGTCTGGTCGAGCAGGTTAGCGCGAGTAACTTCAATGTTCTGACGGAACTGATCCACTTGAACGATGTCAATAAAATCACTGTCGTAAAGTGCTTCCAACCGATCTCGTGTTCGAAGCTGCAGCCTCAAGTTATCTTCCGTATTGCGAATTCGCTGGGCCTGCTGCAACAAATCAAGATATCCACCCACTCCACCAAACCCCGAGAACGATTGCAAGACGGTACCCTGTCCGCCACGTTGGGGCCCGTTTACTCCGAGCTCCCCAATAACGATCCGCGTAAAGAATCCTTGTCGGAACTGACTGTAAGCACGCAGATTGGCGAGCAGACGACGTTCACTCAGTGTTAATTGCTCGAGTGCAATGTGTCGCCCTCCTCCTCGGAGCAAAGGCTGGATAAAGGAGAAGTTGGCTAGTGAACTGGCGAGGCTGACATCTCCACCCGTAAACTCGAGTGCAAAGGAATTCGCGAAGCCAACAAGCACTTCCCCCGCAGTTGCCAAGCGTCTGCTTGCAGAAAGATCGCTTGGAATATTGAGCCTGTTGCTTTCTGGTCGCGGAAACGGACCGCCAATTACGTAGCCCGTACCCGGAACAAATCCGATGTTCGTCGGGGCGACATTTCCCTGATGCTGGTAGTTTAAGCCGTTGCCGCCAAAGAACTGTGTATCAAGCCGAAATCTTTCGCCGGTTACATCCAGAGAGGATAGATATAAAGTCTCTAGTGAACGTTGATGCAACGGGGCGTGCACGTAGGCCAAGCGAATCGCCGAATCAAGATCGAGTTTGACTCTACCATCGTTTGCGAGCTGCGTATATTCGGCCAAACGAACTTGCCACTGCGGATTTTCGAGTCCCGATCGAACACCATAGTCGCCCCAGTGCTTCCAGCCTTTCATGCCATCAACGCAGTGCATGTAGCGGTGCGCGGCGGGATCGTCCGCAGGCATCGGCGAACAATCAGGATTGTAGGGATCGAAATACCGACTACGAGGATCGATATCTATTCCCAGATCGGGTTGTGACCAGCGCGGATCACAGTTTCGTTCTGCAATCGTGCTGTAGGCCTCCCGATCTGCGTTCAATCGATGATGAGTCTGTGAGCATCCGACTAGAACTAGGCAAACAAGGATACCAGCACGAAACGCCAATGAGTAAATATGGGCAACGCGGGCGTCTCGAACTGAATCCGTTGACTGAACTCGCTTGTGCTTCGCGCTAGTAAAATATTGAAGGCGCACAGAGAAACTCTCCTTGCTTGCGCGGCAATGCCGCCATTACGTATATTGACTTCTCCTGGTTTCTCCACGGTTATTATCGTTGAATCGTTGGTATCATCATGAGCGTCTGTGCCGATCGTCATGCGCTCGCCCCTAACCGTTACAAACAGAACACGCCTATTTGCCCGAAATAATGGTGACTCGGCAAGATTTACAAAATCCGAAGAATCATGTCCACGATACCCGAGTTGCAGTCGGTATCCCCTAGGCTGGTGTTCCGCAGCAACGGTCTAGTCCGACGGCAAGCGACAACTCATTTTTCAAACATGCTCGTCCTTCTT
The DNA here is from genome assembly GCA_039030255.1 of Planctomycetota bacterium. GTDB lineage: Bacteria > Planctomycetota > Planctomycetia > Pirellulales > Pirellulaceae > Aureliella. Next base: position 3,270 of record JBCCEO010000123.1, read on the forward strand.
ACTGACGCAGCGTGATAACAAGAATTCAATCTATGCTCAACAAGCAAATGCCTGACGAAAATGCGAAGCGAGACCGCATCTTGCGGTCCGCATTCGAATGTCGGGAAGAACTTGTGACCTATGCGAGAGCTCTGCTGGGTAACTTCGCGGCAGCAGAGGATGCCGTGCAGGAAGCGATGCTTGTCGTGGTGGCAAAGCATGGGCAGTTCGAGGAGGGAACTTCGGTTTTAGCGTGGTGCCGCTCGATCGTCCGCATTGAGGTCCTACGGACAAAGCAACGATACCAGCGTGAACGCAAGCTTGCCCAAAGGGTCCTCGATGACGCGATCGATGCAGCATTTGAGGAGTTTCAAGAATCTCGGGCGTCCGATGAACGGGAGCGCCGAAGAAATGCCCTCTCCCTATGTGTCGATAGGATCTCCGATCGCAGTAAACGTGTTTTGGAAGCAAGGTTTGTGGATGAACTCGGATATCCACAGATTGGCGAACGGCTATCCATGTCCCTAGAAGCAGTTCGTAAGGCACTGTTTCGCGTCAAAAAACAAGTCCGTACATGCGTCGAATCCCGATTGAGGACGGCCCAATGAGGATTATTAATAGCACGACGCGCCAGCGGGTAAGAACAAATACTAGCTCGAAACGCAATCGAGTAAGCTGGAATATCTGCCGTAGCGGAAGTCGACAAGACTTTCGGCGACTTCGTTACGCGCAAAACGCTGGCGACCAACGACGTACCGATCCGAAACTCTTGACGAGTTCCGCTACCAAGAGGAGTGCGCAATGAATGAATGGGATGACTTGGTCGACCGCCACTTAGTTGGGGATCTCAGTGAATCTGAGATGGAAAGGTTGGCCGAACTGCTAGATGGCGACCCAAGCCTGCGAAAAGACTTTGTCGAGCGATCGTCTTGGGAAACGGAGCTGGCAGGAGTACTTCGAACAGGAGGCGATGACGAAACGGGCAAATTCGATTCTTCGTCCATTGGTACTTTGGAAACTCGACAAGGTCGGTCAATCCGATTTCTAAGTGCCATGCTAGCGATCGCAACGGTCACCATTTTGATGCTCTCCGCATTATTGCTTAGTTCTAGAAAGAACTTGACAGGTGATAGTTCCCAGGAACAAGCGGCTAAACCGGAATCCATAGCTCAGATCACGGGATTGAGCGGGGCGTTGATTTGGACGGGCGACCGAGGAGAGACTGTGCAGAACATCTCCGTTGGTACGGAACTCGCGGGAGGAACCATTGAAGGATTGGCGCCAGATTCCTGGTTTGAACTACAGTTCCGCGATGGCTCCACCGTAATGATATCGGGAAATTCCCTGTTGACGTTCGCGGACCTTGGCCAAAAGAAGCTGCGACTTCGCGAGGGGCGCCTTTCCGCAAGTGTTGAGCCCCAACCTGACGGCAAGCCGATGTTGATCCACACAAGATCGGCCGTGCTGAAGGTACTGGGTACGCAATTCGATGTCGAAGCCGACCTTGCCTCCACAGTGCTCACCGTGAGCGAGGGAAAGGTCAACTTCATGCGACTCAGCGATGGCAGCGAAGTCGACGTACCGGCGAAGCATCACGTCACGACGGATACAGATGACGACCTAGCTCCAGCGCTCGTACAGAACTCGGTTTCCGCATGGAAAAGCCAGCTTCATCTGAGGCGAGGAAGCTACGGAAAGTGGTTGCCGGCAACGAGCCAGCAGGAAGCTGCTCAAAAAGCGATCCCTCTCGTACCGCCAGACAACCCTAACGCGACACTGTATCTTCTGGGGATTCCGGTGCCCCGTAGCGATGGCCCGCCAGTGGTTGTCAGATCGGAAGCGCAGTTCATCGTCCGAGGTCGCCTGGACAAACCGGCCAGAGTCTATTTTGGCATCGCTGTGTCAGATGCCAGTGGCGAATTCGCAGGAAAGTTTCGCGGGGACCTTGGTGGCCAGCAACCGATTTCCGAGCCAGACGAGAATGGTCAGTTCGAAGTCGTGTATCGAATTGGTGACTTCACACTTGATCCGTGCGTACGTGATCGCGAAAAGGAATTGGCTGTCAGGCCCGATGAACTAGTTCTCAACAACGTCTGGGCGTTCACCCATTCTGGCGGCCCGAGTGGTCTGGAAGTCACGGCAGTTGAATTGATCTCCCCAGAACACAACTCCCAGCTGGAGAAATAAACATGAACCGCGTCCCATGTAGCGGAAATCGTCAAGACTTTCGGCCACTTCGCTTCGCACAAAACGCTGACTTCCAACCACTTACCGATCCGAAACTCTTGACGAGTTCCGCTACCAAACGCTGCCAAACCCCGAAACTCATGACGAGTTCCGCCATGGTTTGGGGAACTTGCATCATCTTGCTCACGTTCTCTGGCGTCCTGACAGCAGATGACAATGGCCAGCCTACGAGCGATGGCAACTCCAATCGAGGCTCCTACTACGTCAATGGTGAAATCCATGTCGGCATTTATGGTCAGCCAGAGGGCAAACCGCTCACTACGGGGCACCACGATTTCAAACCATCTTGGTCCAAGACGGAAGACATGTTGGTCTTCTTCAGAAGAGTCAAGAACGATCCCGATGTATCGAAATGGAAAACTGCCATTCACATCATCAACGCGGACGGAACGGGACTTCATCAACTCTCCGATGGCACGCATACGGACTTCAATCAAACCTGGACGCGTGACGGCACGAACACTCCGATCTGGAATCGCAAGAATCCGAAGACGAGTGGCTACATGGTGATGGCCAGCAAAGTTGGTGCAAAGCCTGGTGAGGAATTTCCGCTCACCAGCGAAAGACACAGTACCTGGGCGTTCACATGTCTTACCGACGGCCGCATCCTCGTGCGATCCAATCCACCCGGCCAAAGCTTGGGTTACTACCTGATGACTCCCGGAGACAAAGCGAATCCAACTTTCGAACCCATTGAATGTGAATTGGCGAAAACGGGGGTACTTGCTCGCGTCAGTCTCTCAGCCTCTGAAACAAGAGTTTGCTTCGAGTATCAGCCTGGCTTTAAACGGAAAGTCCCGGGACGGACGCTTTACCTTGCGGATTTCGATGCCAAGACCCGCAAGATCACCAACGCAAAACCAATCGCCAACGAGGAAGGAAAACCTGTCTGGTTTGCATACCCGCGTTGGTCGAAAGACGAATCCTCGATCGTTTATCACGCAGGCGGCAAGCTTTACCTTTACAATCCTGATGACGGCTCGACGCACAAAGTCTCAACGAACGACAAAGCAGACTACCGCTATCCACATTTCGAAGACGCACCCAAGTAAATCAAAATATCGCACCCACCTCCCTTAGCGGAAGTCGTCAAGACTTTCGGAGGTATCTCGTCGGAAGCCTACGATATTTGCGATCTCAAGCCACTGCATTGGAAACGCAGTATGGCAGCATAGACTTTCGCATTTGCAATAAGCGTCATATTCTTGAGTTAATCGGCAAAACCTGCGAAGCTGGAGCCGACTTCATCGATTTAGTATGTGCGGCAGTTTTGGCCCTAAACAACTGGACAGACAAGCAGGCTCCCCCGAGTCTGAGCGCCACATGATTCCCGTTCTCGGGACGCACTGCATTGTTGAATCGCCCGACGAATCGATCGCCCTGGAAGAGGACTTCGGGGGTCTCGGCTCGCATCCTTCGCAAAAACACGTCATGAACGACTCAGTCAATACCTACGCTGTCAAGCGGGGAATGCTCATCACCGCCGAGCAAATCGGCACCAAGCTCGATTCCAATAGAGTCGTCTACTTCGACATGCCACTCCCGCAGAAGAAGTAAACTAGCAGCCTACAAATCAAGACCAAACCGCGACTCCAACGGGAGGCTTTGGAGTTGTCGGCGCTGGAGTGCAGGCTTTAGCCGCCTTGCGCAGTTAAGAAGCCCGGCCGCTCCGAAGCGGTCGCGAACTTCACGGGAGCGGATTATCACGTGCCACGTTTTGATCGTCATGACTCAGAACAGTCTCACTCTCTACAACTTTGAAAAATCGCGTACGATTATGCACTTTAGGCCGAACGTTCTCTTACGCGTCACGGCTCACTGGCAAACGAAGTCCAGACCGTCAATGTTCATTCTGTGCGACGTGCGCTGTTTATCGCATTTACTGACGTACGTTACATTAGACGTACGTCAACATGGACGTAGTGGCGGATTTGGGGCATGTTTTTATTTAGTCAGGCCCTCGCCATCGCCCATCACGAGTGATTGAGTACTCTGCGATGGTAAAGAAGTCTGAACTTGCTTTGGCCTAATCATTACCGGCTTCTTGCTTCACTTTATGACTTGCCGGAGTTGAAAACTTGAAGTCGACTACCGAGGGCATCACATGATCGTTCGAATTATCCCTTTTCTGCTGAGTGCGTTTGTCCCTTCCGTCTGCACGGCGGAGAAGCCCAATCTGTTGCTTTTTCTGGCAGACGACATGACCTATACAGATCTCGGGTGCTATGGAAATCCGGATGTGAAAACGCCCGCGATTGATCAATTGGCGCGCGAAGGACTGAGGTTCACGCGTTGCTATAACTCGGCGCCGACTTGTTCTCCGCTTCGCCAAAGTTTATACACGGGGTTGTATCCGATTCGCAACGGAGCCCATCCGAATCACAGTCGGGTGTATCCAGGTGTGAAGTCGTTGCCGCATTATTTGGAGCCGCTGGATACCGAGTCGCGATCGTGGGTAAGCGACATGAAGCACCTGCGGAGGCCTTTCCGTTTGAGTATCTGGGAGGCAGTCATGGTGACAGTGGTAAGACGCCCGATGGAGAGGATTTGCCCTTGGCAGCGGCTCGTGAATTCATGTCCCGGGACGCGGATCAGCCTTGGTGTTTGGTGGTCGCCTCCAATCAGCCTCATACTCCGTGGAATCAAGGCGACACGTCGGCTTACCCGCCGGATGACCTGACCGTTCCTCCGCATCTTGTCGATACGCCGGAGACGCGCGCAGGCCTGTCGAGATACTACGCCGAGATCACTTACATGGACGGTCAGGTGAAACAGGCGATGGCAATGTTGGAGGAACTGGAGCAGACGGAGAACACTGCGTTTCTGTGGTTGAGCGAACAGGGATCGCAATTGCCGTTCGGAAAGTGGACTTGTTACGACACCGGAATTCACGCAGCCGCCGTGCTGCGTTGGCCGGGAGTGGTCGAAGCAGGATCAGGGTCGGCGGCCTTGATCAGCTACGTCGATGTGGTGCCGACCTGGATCGAATTGGCAGGTGGTGCACCGGAGTCGCTGGATCTGGATGGGGCTTCATTCGCAGGCGTCTTGAAGAGTAACGGACAGCAACATCATGACGTTGTGTTTGCGACGCACACGACTCGCGGCATCTACAACGGATCAGAAGCATTTGCGACGCGAGCGGCTACAGATGGAGAGTGGCTGTACATTCGCAACTTGCATTCGGACGAATTGTTTCAAAATTCGATCACGAAAAAGGATGGCATTTTTCGTTCCTGGAAAAGAGTGGAGACTCCTTTTGCGCGGGAGCGTGTGAGGACTTATCAGCAGCGAGCGGCGGAGGAGCTGTATGATCTGAAAATGGATCCCTGGTGTCTGAACAATCGGTTTGGCCAAGCCGACGATCGAGGTCTTTCGGCGAAGCTGGATGTTTGGATGAAGCAGCAGGGAGATATGGGGGATGCAACAGAGCGAGACGCAAAGAATCGGCAACCCGGCTACAAGCCCTGGTCGAAGAAGGGCACGTATGACTTGGATGAATAGTCAAATAAAGCCTAAAAATGGGCACCATGACCGTAGCGGAACTCGTGCGGAGTTTCGGCCGAATTGGAACTCGTCAGGAACCGGACTGTTTTCGATTTTTGAGGTACGTTGATATTGGTCGAGAGTGCGTTTGTTTGTTCGAAGGCGGTTGGATTTTGAAGACTACCCGAGCCATCTGAAGCGGAGTTCACGTTCCTCAAGCAGTTCCTGCCATGGATCGCGCTTCGAAGCCCAAAAACTGGCAGCCCACCCATTTACGGCACTTGAAGAAGCTTCCCCTTCTCCCTCTGCTCCTCGATTGAGGAAATCGATCAGCAGCAGGGCATCAATGGCTGAGCCCGAATTGTCCCCGTTTACATCGATATAGCGATGGCCTGCCGAGAGCGGAGGCAAGGTCCCTCCTAGAGTGTTCAAATGATCAATTACTATAAGTGCATCAATGGCTGAAACACTACCATCAAGTTCCACATCTAGCCTATTGAAGGGGTTCTGATGGGGAGTATCGTTCACGATCTCAAGAAGTGCTTCATCCTGACTGAGTTGGTGAAGCAACTGGTCGCCGTCGATGACGGGAGTCTCAAGCTGCCAGTCATCGGTGAATTCCAATGTGTCGTCGTCGCTATGAACGATACGAAGTTTTTGCCCTGAGCCAGTGGCTAGAACCGAGGCCTTGTGAATTCGTATTGAATTTGCGCCGGTGCCAGCGATATCCAGGTGTTCAATGCCCGCAAAAGCACTGGTTTCTGCTGTAAGGTCGATGGAATGTCCAGCACCTGCGAATTCGACCAAATCCACGCCTTCAGCGCCATCAAAACTGAAGTGTGTACCGGTGACTAGCTCCGTCGATTCGATTCGAATTGAATTGGCATCCGAATTTCCCCCGATGTCCACTGTCAATTCCGCTACCGGAGCGCGAAACAAGATGTTTCCGGACTGCATCACCAAGATATCGGAATCGACCTTGGAGAGACTTACCATATCAGATGAATTAACGAACACGGGGACTCTTGCATTTCCGGCAGGAAGGATCGACACTGCATAGTCTTCGACTTCGCCGAAGCCGCCGATACCGCTCGGGTTGAGTCCACCGGTCTCGCTGATACGGAATCTGGCAAAGCTCTCGCCAGAAACTGCCCCGGCTGGAATGGAGTACGCTAGGTGATTCCCACCGGCGACAAGTTCAAAACTAGTTGCGATTTGCTCGCCCGCGTCATCCCAGTCTCCGTCTCGGTTGAAGTCAATCCAAGCATCGAGCTTTCCAGTTTGGCTGGCTGTAATTGTCGCACTCGAAGTTGTGGAAACAGAGTCATGCGCAACGATGCCCGAAATGAATCGGATACCATCGTCGGAGTCTAAAGCTGCTTGTGCATCGGGTTGACCGTCGTCCTCCGTATTGACCTCTGCCCCAAGGAATAGGTCGCCGATGGTGTGAGCTGCGGCGCTATCGGCGAGCAGTGTTGGATAGCTGCTCGGCAGACCCGACTGCTCTGCTGTGGGCGCATCACCAAAATCCATGGCTGGACTCTCGTCGTCCAGATTGACAAATCGGATGCTAGGAATCTGAATCCCGGCATAGTCGGCTTGAGTGAGTTCTTCAAACTCAATAAAGAACTCTTGGGCTCCATCCCTGTCGTCATCATTAACCCCGTTGACCGTTATCACCGTGGAACTGTCTGGCGTCCAATCTCGACTTAACAAGACTGACTCGACTTCGGGAACCCCTTCCGAATCGTCTGAACTAGACATATGCACACGGACGTCTCGAGTGGGGCGGGAGGTTAAACGGACTTCGAAACTTGCGCTATCGCCAGACTCCGATGTTGTTTCGGATAGCTTCGTAACGATGACTCCGCGAGTGTCGTCGTCAATGATTCGATTCAAGAAAGGCAAAGACGCTGCCGGATAGACTTTGCCCGACACGACTGCCACCCCCGCGCGCGAATCAACTTCCTGCACGTCGTCTTCGTCCCAATCGTCGTCAATGGCTTGGTAAGTTGCTTCCTGAGGGACATTCCAGTTTTCCGGAGTGAACAACAGCGCTAGTGGGTCTGCCGTCACCTGCTCGCGTTGAGCACCCGTATACACCCATACTTCTCCTGCAGGTTTTTCGCCGAGTACGAAAGTTGCGGAGTCGGTCATCGTCCCGGCTTCGTCAATCAAGATTTCCGACTTACTCGCAATCACCGAAGGGATCTCGTCGTCATCTACATTGGCCGTTGCGTTCTCATATCCAAACTCGACCCAAGCATTCTCAGGAGAAAATAGTCTTCCCACAATTGTTTCACGGACGTCGACGTAGTCATTGTCGAGCAGTGGTACGGTGATTGTTTGCGTTAGCGCTTCGCCTGCTTGGAAAGTCAATTCGACCTGCACGGGTGTGTAATCATCGTTGGGCACCGCTGTTCCGTCGGTGGTCGTTTCGAATTGAACGCTGATTGGAGCTGCTTGTGGCTCGCGGTCGAGCGTAACCTCAAATCGTACGTCCTCTCCATTTTCCGTCCCGTCGATTGCAGAAATGCGTAGCTTGCGAACTTCCGCCCCAAACTCATTGGTGCCTGCATCCACGATTGCTACGGAGTCGTTATCGCCATCAATCGGACGAGGGACACCACGCAAGTCGAAATCGCCGCCGTTCTCGTCAAATCTGAAATCTGGATCCCCAGCGTCAATTGCAGGGCTGCCTTCTGCGATGTCCACATTCGGAATGTTGCCACCATTCAGAGCGAGAATTGGATTTGTGCCGTCATTCTCGAAAACGTTCTGCCAGGAATCACCGACAATTGTGTTGTCGAAGCGGCTGAAGCTGCTGTCGGGTTCGGCGACCCCGATCACATTGAATTCAAAACGCTGGGGCGTCGAAAAACTATCGCTGGAAACATCCTGGACTGTTCCGTCTACCAAGTGATTACCAGCGAGGATGCTATTGCGAAACCAGCCGCTGGGCCACTCAAAGTGAATCCCTGCACCGGAATTTTGCGCAGAATTGCCGCCGAAGAAATTGTTGTAATTGCTGACAGATGCCTGCGTTCGGTAGTAGATAGCCCCGCCAACATCTGCGCTATTTCCTACGAAGCTGCTGAGCCGAATGCCGCCACCCTGGATCAACAGAGCGCCGCCGTGGTTTGCTGCAGAGTTGTTTTCAAATACTGAGTTTTCGAATTGAAACAAACCTGATTCGCTCATCGCAACGGCACCGCCGTTTTCAGCAGAGTTGTTTTCGAAATAGAGCTCTTTGCCAATTAGCACGTTTGTGTAAATGGCTCCGCCATCCTCTCCGGCCGGAGCAGTCCCATTCTCGAGCCGCATCTGACTCAAGTGGAACCATGTACTGCTATCGTCAAAAGACTGAGAACGTCTCGCATCGAAAATGCGGGATTGATTCTTTGCGTCAATCGTCGTGAGGTTGATGCCGTTACCGACGATCGTCAAGTCATCAACAATATCTAACTCGCCGGCGCTTAGTTCAATTTCACCGGGCACAGAAATGAAAATCGTATCGAGGGGGATGCTGCTCAGTTGGCCTCCTGTGCCGACTTCACCAATTCGCGATCCATCAACGGATATGTTTTTGTTTGCCGCCTCCACTGCTTCCCGAAGCGAGAGCAATCCGTCTCCGGCTAACGTTTCCAGTGGACCATCCGTGAGCGAGTTCACAATGAACGCAGCCAGGACGCGCCGAGATTCAAGCTGTTGGAAAGTAAGAAGTCTGTTTCGAGGTGTGAGACGAGTGGAAGTCATTTTGAAACTTAACTAGTCGAATAGGAGCAAAGTCTTGCGTATGGCTGCTTCGTTACCGCAGCGATTGACGGCAAAAGCAACACAGGTAGGGCGAGGGAAAATAAGCAAACATTATAACATGCACTTGCAATCGCCCTATTCTAGACAAGTTCGTTTGTGGCGATTTTCGCCCAAATTCAACACTTGCTTCTGGGGTTGAAGGGCCGACAACTAGCAACTGCTACAACTCAATAATTCAACCAAGTTCATTGGCAAAGTATCTCAATGTTTTGCCATGCGGGAGCGCAGCGATCTCACCATCTCTGCTACCAGAGCAAAGATGGATCCTTAACCCAGGGGGATTAGTGACTATCCCCTGCCCCGAGATTCGCTAGATAGCAGTCCTTAGAGGCAACCAGGAGGTGCCCCAAGACGTTCGATGTACTAATCTGCATTGCCGAAAAGAGACCTGACCCATTTTTCTTCCTCTGACCCATTTTTCTTCCTCATCATTGATCTTCGTCAAAATCGGCATCCCAGTTATTCTCGAATCTTAGCGATTTCAATGACAATGTTGGCAGGCTCAGACGACTTCCGCCTTCTATAGATCATCCGTGTGTTCTAACACAAAATTGCTTGGCAAAACCCCTCCCATGTTTACGCGATATTGTTCGCGATCGGTAGTATCGCTTCTTCCCACGTAAGAAAAGTCAATTGCTTTCGCTAAAGAGACTTTCCCTGCATCGCGGAATCGATCAAAGGCCGTCCACCCATCACTATCTTTATGCTCAACTTTTGCGCCATGATTGACCAGAAGGTCAACAGCCTCCGGTGATCGCGCATTGAATAGCGGCGTTTGCAAATCATAGGCTTGAGTGTTGGGATCTGCGCCTGCAGCTAAAAGCACCCGGGCATACTCCAGTTCATTACTTGAAATGGCGAAATGTAGAGCGGTCCAACCTGAACTTGGGTCGACCTTGTTTACGTCTTCTCCTTTTTCGATGAACACTTCAGCAACGAGCGTATTTCCGGATGATGCCGCGTGAACGAGATACGGGACATCGTCTAGACAACTGCCCCAAAACCCAGCTTCCTTCAAGAACTTAATCGTTTTTCGATCGCCGTAAATGCAACACAAATCTACTATTGAAAGCTCTTGCATTTGTATTTGAATAGAATTCGAACCGCGCGAGACGTTGTATTTCGGTACGGGGTAGTCGATACAATTCAAATCTGCAGACAATCGCAGAGCGGCGAGAGTATC
>JBCCEO010000124.1:0-13977 GCA_039030255.1 Planctomycetota bacterium
AAGGTTTACGCTTTTAGTGTCGACTCTCTGCTACAAAGAATTGAACTTTTTACGCAATAATTGGCGCAAGATTGCTTCAAGAGGACTCCGGGCGAGGGCAAGTTGATGTTCAACTCAGCACCCTGGGGCAGCTATCCAAGCTCAGCCAGGGGTTCTGTGGCAGTTGGCCGTAGATTGAAATCCTGATTCGCCTGAATTCAGAACTCCGTTCAAACCAAGCTCTTTGCGGACATTAAGTCCCGCAGAGTGAGTCCTGGCAACAGGATTGAAACTCAGAATGTCAGTCGAGATCGACAGCTCAGTTTACGCCATCTGGCGAACTGTCCACCCGCAACTATTCTCGTCGCAAGTCTTAGAATGTCGCAGCCGGAAACCTAGTTTCAAACCGGCCCGGAAAAACTGCTCCTGCGAATTTGTGCTTCCGCTCATGACGAGCAATGCTATTTGAGAACAGTTGCGGGGTTGAATGAGCGGAAGATTATTAATGCTTCTTTGACCCAATTGCATTTCAACGCAATAGCAGCTAGTCTGCGTTACTCGGACAATTGATATTGTTTTTGAAATTACGGTGTGCTTAGGGGAGAAGGATGCGAGCGAATGGAATGGTTTTCGGTTTACTGCTTATTCTATCTTTTTCACTAGGCTGTTCCGCGAGGCACCCAACGGCGACTTCAGGCAATCGAGCGTTGCCGCAGACCGAGAAATTTTTTAAAGACTGGCTGCGGCAGCATGGGCACGACGACATCGTCGTCGATCGGCGGGGTGTGGGAATAGCTGGCAACGCAACTCGGTTGCATGGCTCTTTCTACGGCTCCAAGAATGAAGACGGTTTCATCGTTGAAACCGAGTTTCGTATCTTGCTGCCTTCGGGAGAAGAAGTGATTGAATTCTTGGCAGGAACTGGCGAGACCGAGGAGCAAGCCATTCAAGACACGTTGCTCAATTTTATGACAACGACCTTCCATGTCATCTACAAAGGGTTTATGAATCCTGATGACGATCACATGAAAGCTCTTGCAGTGAAGATCGCAGGTCAAGAGAGACGGGTTATCTTTGGTGACATCTTGGCACGATCGGGCGAGGAACCTGTGGATTTTACTGGAATGAACGATCAAATTGAGAGGGCGATTAGCCAACTGACCATTGGATCTGGCGAGCATTGGGTGAAGATCGTTTATGGGCGAGTTGGCGGCGAAGTCATTTCTGCTTCTGCAAGTCTGGATAATAAGGAAGACGTAGCGTTATCTCAGAGGATCAAAGGACTCGCGTGGCCCGGCACCGAAGGTTTCTATATTGCTAAGCAATTCATTCTGATTCAGTAGGCTAGAAAGTTGAATTTCATCCAGATGAAACGAAGCAAACATTTGGCGACTCAGCAGTGTGAGTGACTGGCTGGACTTTAAACAACTGTTTCACAAATGCAGCGAGGAGCGACTCTAAGAAGAAATCGCTCCTCGCAAGGAATTCGCAAAATCAGATCCAGCGGACTCCAAAGTCACCACGCTGTTCGCCAACCCGTGCTCTGCAAAAGCCAGCGCACTAACTTGGTCGCAGAATGCGTGACCTAGCCAATCGTTGGCTCCTCTCCCACCACATGACGTGACCACCAGTCCTTGGGCTGGACCGGGTTTCCGTGGCGATCAATGACTGTCAAAGAAGGGCAGCTACTTCCATTGCCGGAGATTGTAATGTGATCTCCATCGAAAGACGTAAAGGTCGATTCAACCGTTTCGCCGTAGGTTGGTGCTTGCTCCATGAGGATGCTTACGGCAACTCGTTCCCCCAGACGCAATGAGTCGTAATAGTCGGAGTAATAGTGTACTCCAGCCATGTTCCGACCTATTGAGATGTTCGCAGCTAGCTTATCTAATTCGCCTTGAATCGTTAGAGGTCCTTCTGATTTGCTGACATCTTTCAGTGACTTTCCGTTTTCAGTTGGCACAAAGGCAATATCTTTGTCATCTGATCGGAGTTTACGCTCAACAAAACTGTCGTTGTCCTCGAACATTTCAAAAAAGGCTTTGAGCATGGTGACACAGCCGCCCGCTACAGTAGCATGGCCAGCTCCATAGGCTGGATGCATAGGCGAGCCTTCCGGAAAGGCCATCGGTAGCAAGAGGTTGGCTTTAGCCAGTTGCGTTTCTGTATAGGACTTTGAAGTCTTGCCTGTTTTCTGTGGATGAGTCGGTAAGCAACTGACTTTTGCCCCCTTTTCATCGACGCAGTGAATCTCAACACTCTCATTCTGTTCTTTGTTGAGTGCTACGATTGCTTTGACAATTACATCTGGCAGCTCTTTAAGCGTGCGTTCGAACGCGTCTTCTGCGTTCCCTAGATGCGCTCCAGCGCCAAGTTTGGACAGTGTCAGTCTTCCACCCATCGCCTCTGGGCGTGCCCGGCGATGGTAGTTGAATTTTTGCCGCCGGACAGCTTTCAGGCAACGCGTTGCAACTTCAGTGACGAGCGACAATATATGAGGGCCACCAAAAGTTGCAAAAGGAGTGCGAACTCCAGAACCCTCAGGAAAACCCTTCGAAAACGGAACTCCCATCGACAACATGATCAGGCAGGCATTCAAGTAAGCCTCGTAGAGTGCATCGTAATGAACGTATGTTGCTAGATCTCTCGGCGTCGTGATGAACCGTCTTTCTGACTCGAACTGGTCAGTCCCCCCCAGTGCCGCTCCATTCTGGACATCCAACCAACGACACCAGTTTGTCATGTGGTCTAGACCTGCTCGGTGAGTTATCGTTCTTTGATCAATGACAAGGGAGCCGTAGGGAATGAACCCGTCCTGCAAATCAAAGGTTGCAGCCGTCCCAGGAAAGCTACTTCTTCCGCCACCGCAACCGGCAATCGATTCTGAACCAATCAGCATGAACTGCGAAATGTACGGTCCAGCCATTGCTCCGGGAGTGGAGCCTCGAAAAACAGAGTGCGTGCTTAACTGTTTTTCACCACAGGCGTAACGTGCTGCCAGGCGATTTCTTTCAAAGTGGTTGAGCCCCGAGGAATCCTTGGTGTTCGGCGTAGAGGAAGCTCTGCCTTTGCCGTCGAAGAATGCCATCGAATTTAACGCGTTTACGATCTGTTTGGCACTGAGCCCAGCGGATCCAAGATCGCCTATCTTCGTACCTTTTCCCGCGCGAATGTTCTCAAATGAAACGTCACGTAAAATGGCTAAGGAATAGACTTCGGCCATTTCCGCAGCCAATTCACTTGAGCCGACTCTTGGAGCCGGGGCCATCCCTACTGCTCCCGCGTCAGCGCCTTGCAAATCGTATACGTGCCCCGCTCGCGGACTCTCCCATCCCCGCCAGTCTGCTTCTGTAGTGCAGAAGTCTTCTTTGGATGCAGTCTCGACGCCCGTATTGAAAAAGTTGGGATCGGGAGAGTTTATCGCCTCCACGAAAGCCTCATAATGCTTGCCATCGTCGACGAGGCCATTTTCGTTGTGACGCAATCCCTTCGTAAAATTCGCGGGATAAGGAGCCGAATGATCAGCCTCTTCCTGGTTGCTCTGAGTACGAGCTGCAGTTAAAGTTCTTGAGATTTCGGCTGCAAGCTCTCGCTGTGCTTTGGCCTGCTCTGCGCGCTCACAACCCGCTGGTTCCGGTTCGGAGTATGGTAGTTTCATTTCAAGATGTCCCTCTTCATTTGGCAAGAAAAAAGCCCGTAGCTCTCGCTTGCAATATATCCGATGAAAACGTGCGTGTGTTGGCGTAGGCTGTAAATACTTGTTTTTATACCAGGAAAACTCCCTCACTTCCTTGAATTGCTTGGGAGTGCGCGTTTTCCGCCAGTATTGAGCCGCAAAGTTGAATAATCCCCCTGGAAATTCAATGGTTAAGCGGGATTCTCAGGCGCTTCGATTGCACATTCGTCAGAAGGGCGAGTCCCTTTTGCAGATGCCAATGATTCTCCAAAGGCATTCCCGTGAACAGCATGGGTTCTTTTCCATGGCGGTTGCATGCAAAAACTCTTCGGGAATGTGTTCGGCTTACTTTGCCAACGGCCTGAGGCATCCGGAATTACCTGTAATCGGCGACAAAATTCCTATGGCAAATCCAACGCAATCGTTCGGTTTTCGGAAGCCTTGAGTCGGACTGTTTTCGCGATTCGCATACCGTCGCGGGCGTAATTGAGTTGATACTCTTGAGGTCCTAGGTTTGGAAATAGGATGGAACCATCGTCCAGTCGCTGCGCCCGATAGTTAATAGAGGCAATTGTACCTTTTTCGGTGCTTGCAATTGGTTGCACAGCGGCGCTGGAAACATACATGTTAAGAAGCGGGAGGCTGGCAGTGACCGAAACCGCCCAACCGTCTAGGCTTTCGGGCTCCAGGCACTGCACGCGAATGCTCCCGAGATTCGATTTTTCGATCTTTACGACATGTTGTTCGCTGGTGTCCACTTCTTTGAGCCCGCATCCACCTAGACGCCAAAAGACGAATACCTTGCCCAAAGGGACGTTTTCAATCTCAACTTGCTTCTTATAAGTTCCGTCGTAATTAAAGACTTGCTGCTCATAGCACCAATACGTTTGGCTATCGATTTGGTGTATGAGCATCAGGCCGGATAGGCCGACGTCTCGAATATGGGATTTGTCATTAGCGGTATTTTGTTCTGGGAGTAAGATTTTTAGTTTTTGGGGGCTGCGTCTTAGGGTGACATTTTTTTCGAGCAATTCACCTGGCTTGGCGTTCACGTCAACGATGATGGACCGATATTTTGGGCTGCCGTCGATAGCGAAGCCCCCACCCATGAATTGCATTCCTGTGCCTTCTATATCGAATTTCAGTTTCCGTCTTCCGGATTCGAATTCGTATTGGAAGTCTCCCGATGCGTGGAATTGACCATGGACGCCAAGGATGCCCGTAGAGTAGCCGTTTAGGCCCCAGCCAACCAAATATCCACCCATGAAATTCTTTTGGATAGCACTGCCATTTTCGTAGAGAAAACGTCCCTTAATTCTGCTAAATACTTCTTCACGAGCTTGGAATCGCGAGGCACCTGCATCTGAAAGAGTGCCTTTCTCGATATTTGCTTTAAATGTCGTTGGCGCAATGGTTGGGCTGTCGAGAACTCGGATATGTGCATTGCCTGTTGGCAGATCACCCGTTTCGAATTCTCCGTTTTCGTTGGTGATGAAACGAGTGCCACCAGCTTTTCCGTCCCGAGCCTGTATCCACAAACTTTCGTTGGCAGCCGGCGTTTTTCCGTCGGGAAGCAGGAACTTGCCCTTGAGTTTGCCGAATTCGAAAACGGGCAACTGTAGTTTCGCTAACGCTCGAAATGGTTCGCTCTCGCCTATCGTGACTGTTGTTTTGTACTTATCGTTGCTGTATCGATTTACGTAAGCGGAAATCTGGTATTCCCCTGGCTGTAAGCCATGTAGGGTCAAGCCGCGTTCGGAAGGGCTGAGTTGCCGTGTAAGACGTAGTGTTTCGCCTGGGACTTTTCCGGTGCAGGTGATATGTATGTTGTACTCGCTCGGCAACTTACTCTGTCCGAATACTCGCAGGATGATGCGGCCTCGATTCTCAAAAGTGGCATTAATCTTTCGGACTTGCGTAGAGTCAAAATCTGGAACGTATGTGTGCCAAGCGAGATTGTCGTGGTCAACATAGTCGTCCCCGATGACGACTAAGGTTCCTCGCACGGCCTTTTCAACTTCGATTTTAAAATTGCCGTCTTTATCGGTATTTGCATAGAAGGCTGGGAGGCCATCCAAGTCGTCTGCTGGTCTATTGGGCGGGGCAACGCGAATGGTAATTCGTGATTCTGCAAAGACTTTGCCATCTGCGAACTTGATGTTGCCAGCGATAATTTCGCCAGCCTGAATTGAATTTGCTAATAGAAAAATCAAAGTGACGAATGAAATGGAAATTTTGATAGTCGCAGTCAAAAACGGTTGAGATGCTCTCGGACTGGAGACGAATTGCTGGGAATCACTTGGAATAAGGCCGAGCATTTCTAACTCCCTTTTAAAAGCAACAGTGTGGTGGACCGAACGTTAGCATCGATTTCAATGAATGGACAAAACAATAATATATGGCATGGATCGATCCGTAGGTTTAGCCAAGGTGTGTGCTTCTGGGACATGTTCCGGCCTAAGCTTAGGCCGCAATCCCTGTTCCCGTTGTTGGGGCAAATGTCTTATAACTGCATTGAATCTTCTGGCCGGAATTGCGCCGGGGTTCTCGTACCGGAATAGGCCCGACCTTCTGTCTGCAAGTATCCGTGATCAAAAAACGTAATGCGTAGCACCCTTTTTTATATTCCTCACGAGTTGTTCGGCCTGCCGGTATTCGGTTTTGGCTTGCTCTTGGGGCTCGTTGTAATTGCGTACGCCGGTTGGGCAGCCTGGGTTTACTCCAAGACGCAATCGACCGACGATATCATGGGCTCTTTGCCGGTTGTGGGCATTGCCGCTGCTGTGATCATATTCTTGCTTCCCAACGTCGAACAGCGACTTCAGGACGACACAATCTTGGGACTACCAGTGCGTGGCTATGGCGTCATGGTGGTTGCTGGATTGATGTGTGGCGTTGGTATTACAGTCGCACGCGGACGGCAACTTGGCATGCATCCTGACACCGTGATTGGGCTGGGGTTTTGGATGATGTTTGTCGGTGTCCTTGGGGCTCGCGTGTTTTATGTCGTTCAAAAGTGGAACGAATTCTCGAGCTGGCAGGATATGCTGAAATTGACCGAAGGTGGTCTGGTCATTTATGGCGGCGTGATGGGTGGGATGGTCGCCGGTTTTGTCTATTGTCGCCGAAAGAACTTGAAATTGCTGGTCATGGCAGATTTGGTTGCACCCGGCTTCTTGATTGGTCAGAGCCTGGGCAGGATTGGCTGCTTGTTGCATGGATGCTGTTTTGGAGGCGTCTGTGAGGCGGATTTGCCGGCAATTCAATTCCCACATGGCAGCGGTCCGTACCAAGCGCAGCTGGCTTCCGGTGAGTTATTAGGAATTGCTACCGAGAAGTCTAAATTGCCTGCTCGCATCACCAAAGTCGCATCTGGGAGCTTGGCGGAAGAGCGGGGAATCGCAGCTGGCTCCAATTTGTCAGCCGTATTTATGAGCGCAGTAGAAAAAGACAAGGACTCGATCCCTACGGCGCCAGACTCTCTTTACTCCGAAGTCGTGGTCGATGGTGTGAGGCAGAATTTCCTTCCCAGTGAATTGCCTGCCAAAAGCCTCCCTACCCATCCTTCGCAGGTGTATTCAGCGATAAACGCGGCTTTGCTTTGCCTATTGATATGGTTTCTCCAGCCCTTTCCAGCCCGAGACGGGATGGTGTTTTGCATTGCAATAATATGCTACACGTCTTCTCGATTCCTGATGGAATTGGTACGAAGCGACGAGCAGGGACAGCTGGGTACGGGGCTCACAATTGCGCAATTATTGAGCATTGCAGCGATCACAAGTGCAGTCACTGGGCTCCTCTGGCTGAAAAATCAGCCCCCAAATCGTGATCCGGCTTGGCGAGGCCATTCTGCCCCTTAGCTCAATAAAATTGGGGTAGAACGCGACATTCTTTCAGTCCATTTTTGCCACTTTGGCAGATTAAGATGCTCAAATATCAAAGCTAGCCCCCCGCTGGGGGGTGTTTCAGGCTATTGGGCCTCGTTAGATTGTTGGCATCGTCAAGGAGGTCCAATTGGCCTGTGCGGAGTCATATGTGGATTTGATAGCTTAAGCATCGAAGTCAACATAAACGGCCATCAGCCCCCAAACTGCCCTCCTTCTCAAAAGTCCAACTACTCGTAGAAGAGAAAATGCATATCGATGTGCTTACTGGCTGTTCTTTACCGCCTTGTACCAGAAAGCCCGATTCTTGTAGCTGCCAACCGAGAGGAGTATTACGACAGACCATCTCTACCCCCATCCATCCAATCCGGTAAGCCGCGCGTTCTGTGCGGCGTTGACCAAAGAGCTGGTGGCACCTGGCTTGGCGTCAATCAACACGGAATGTTTGTGGGGCTCTGTAACCGCCGGGTTCCTGGCGGTGCCATCGATCCACTTGGTGCACGCAGTCGCGGATTGCTAGCACGTGAAGTCTTGCGAAGTGGAAGTGCTCGAAAAGGCGTCGACAAAGCCATGGAAGAGCTGATGACACATCGCTACGAAGGCTTGAATCTGATCGTTTGCGATGCTGAAAGCGGCTGGGTTGTGCACAGCGACGGCGAGCAGGATGTGCAGCCTTTGGAAGAAGGTCTGAACATCATTGGCAACATGAACATGAATGATCCTCAGGACGAGCGTGTTCAGTTGGCTCACCGTCTTCTCACTTTGCAAATGCTTGATTCGCCCGTCAAGTTTCTTGCGGTGGCGAGTAAAGTCTTTGCACGATCGCCTACTTCGCAAGGACGCCCTAGCATGGTGCAGCGTGGCAACGATTACGGTACGGTTTCGAGCACTTTGGTCGCACTGAGTCCGAAGCCGCGGGATGCGATTTTCCAATTCGCATCTGGTGCGCCCGATGAATCCAAGTACGAGGACTATTCGCCAATGTTGCGAGATATTCTAAGCAGTGGGCTTCGCGAAGCACGCTCCAAAGCCAAGGCATCTGGCCAGGCTTAGGAACCAATCCGGGGCGACCAACAAGCCAAACATTGGTGTTTGGTGAATCGCGATTATCAAAGCGAGGTGTGTTATTGCATCTCGCTTTTTTCTGGAATGCGGTCAGTCGTATAGCGGTTGAAGTTGAAACTCTCATCAACCCGTCAGCTCGGGTTCTTTCAAATGATTGTCCGGCGAGAGTGAATAGAATCGCGTTGTTCTCGATGCAAATAATGGTGCTAGGACGAAATGGACTCTTATGAATGACAACGTGATTTTTCATTCGGAACGCAGAGGCTACAAATCAGCTCTCAGAACCATTCAAATTGTATTTTTCATTTTTTTAGCCTTCTTACTGGTTCCCGTGATACCTGCAATAGCAAGCTTTGGCTTGAAATTTCGGTCGATTCGAGACGTGTTTTTTGTTTGCAACTGTGTATTTTTCTTGTTGGTTTTGGTTTATCACATTCCACTACTATTGAGTTTCTTCGCAGACTTGGACAAGTCCGAAATGTTTCTCTGCATGTTTGCCCTATGCTTTCCCGGTGCAGGGGTGATTGTTGAACTGGCCCTTGCCAGCACCTACGAGGAGAGCTTTCTTGCGTTGGCAACGCACGGAGTTTTTCTTTCGGCCTCGTTGTTCTTTTTTTTTTGGTTTTGTCGCAACGTAGCCCGCAAAACAGAGTGTCCACGTTTTTTGACCCAAGTCCGGAGGACGGGCAAGGCCGTGGCGTTGATCCACGTAATGAGCTTAGGACTTTGGCTTATGATCCTTTGGAGCGGAAATAAGTGGTTTCCAGAGGAAAATATTCCTCAAATCGTTCTCGCCTCGACTGCTTTGCTAGCCATCGGGATCGTCTATGTAAAAGTTTTGATGATGCTGTCGGTTGGTAAGCGCGAGCTGGGAGAATACGTTAAAACGGCCTACATCGATTCGGCCAAATCAGCCTGAAACGTTGCTAGCAGTTCTTTTGGGCCGTTGGGTTCTTCCCTTAGGTGGCGTTTTAGTGCTTGTTCAACCTTAGGAATGTTGAGTACTGCGATCGATCTTGTTACGCTAGACAATAGACTTTTAAGGCGAATTGGACCCAATTTGGCCGATGAAGTTCTTTTCCAAATTCCCTGGCTTGCGTGCACCTAGCTCTTCACCCCCTGTCAGGTTCCCCTGAACTGTTCCGACTCGAGGACCAGCAATGATTAAGGATGAAATCTTGGGAAAATCAACCTCGTTTAAATATTGTGTATGCCTTCTTGCCTGGCTCCTGGTTTTGGCTCCAGCTGGTATCTGTAGGGCTCAGTCCAAAAAGAAGTTGCCGTCTCAGAAGTTTAAGGGCTACGGCGGGTTGCCGGATCCAGTTAAGACAGCACCGAAAAATAATCGGCCTGTTGCACCAGTTGAAGCAAACCGCAGGCAAGAGCGTCGGGATTCTGCCGCCAAGATCGATGCGATGGTGGAATCAAAACTCAAGCAGCTCGGACGTGAGCCGAATGCAAAAGCTGATGACCACACGTTCGTACGTCGGGTTTATTTGGACGCAGTTGGCACCATTCCAACATTGATTGAAACCAATGCGTTTGCATCGTCCACAGGGAATAAACACGAGGACACGATCGATCGTTTGCTCAGTTCGCCTGGCTACGTCAGCACTATGTACAACTACTGGGCGAACATCCTACGGATTAAGGACCGGCCCAATAACAACATCGTAGGATATCCCTTCCAGGATTATGTGAAGCAAGCGATTCGCAAAAATATGCCCTACGACGAATGGGTGACCGAGATGCTTACCGCCGAAGGCAAGATCTGGGACAACCCTGCTGTTGGATACACATTGCGCGACAACGGCATGCCCTTGGTTCATGTAGACAACACTGTACGAGTTTTCTTGGGAACGCAAATCGGTTGCGCTCAGTGTCACGATCATCCTTTCGACAAATGGACCCAGCAAGAATTCTACCAGCTGGCAGCCTTTACTCACGGAACAACGTTGCGCGATGGTGGCGGAACTCCCGCATATAAAAATGGCAACCCGGTTGCACGTGTTCGCAAGGAGGCTGAGGAAAAAGATACTCGAATCATGGGTTCGCAAAACATCTTGTTGCAATCGAACCTTTACCGTGTTTCCTTCAATCCGAAACGCAAATTAAAGCTGCCGCACGATTATGCCTACGATGACGCCAAACCAAATGACTTGGTAAATCCAAGTTTTCTTTGGGGCGTTCCGCCAATTGGTGCTGAGGACATGTCTCCGCGCGAGCAGTATGCTTTCTGGATGACGGATAAAAAGAACGCAAGATTTGCCAAGACAATCGCGAACCGTTTGTGGAAAAAGGTGATGGGGGTCGGCCTAATTGAGCCTGTCGATGACATCACGGATCAGACGATGAGCGAGAATGATGAGCTCTTGGATTTCCTCACCAAAGAAATGGTGCGTTTGAATTTCAATCAGAAAGAGTTTATCCGAACGTTGATGTACACCAAAACTTATCAGCGTGCGAGCAGCGATTACGATCCTTCGGAAGAAGAGTTCTATCACTATCCCGGCCCGCGTCTACGCCGTATGACGGCTGAACAGGCTTGGGATTCAATCCTGACGATTGCGATTTACAATCCAACGTCTTACCAGCTTCCGTCGACTCAAGATCTGGCCGGAGTCGTGGATGTAGATATGGCGACAATCAAATACGAAGAAGTCGAGCGTCGAGCCAAAGAGTATGACGAAAAAGTCGGCCCAAGAGCTCGAAACAAAATCATGAATCAGTCGGCCTATCGTCGGCAGGTTTTGGCCCGAGCTTCCGAGCTGCAGTCGCCTCTGCCGCCGGATCACTTTCTTCGTCAGTTCGGTCAGTGCGATCGTGAAACCATTGAAGGTGATAGTACCGAACCCACAGTGCCTCAAATCTTGACAATGTTCAACGGGCCTTTCACCCACATGATGTTGGAGAAAGGATCCGTTATTTACGACAACTTGTTGCGAGCCAATTCGCCTCGAGACGGAATGAACGTGATGTTCCTTTCCATTTTGAATCGTCCTCCTTCGTCGACCGACCGAGACATTGCAATGCGCGAAATCTCCCGAGGTGACCGTGCGATGGGCTATGGAAATGTCGTATGGGCTCTAATTAACACGCGTGAGTTCTTGTTCATTCAGTAGGCTGAGCCTTCCCAAGACTTCTACCGACCAACCCTTGTCAATTAATATGGAAAGCCAAACTATGTCGCCCAGATTCACTCCTGGAAAGCTGCCCATCGATCTTAGTTGCCTCAATCCCGAGCAAGATCGCCGTGCTTTCATGTCGATGGCTGCCAAATCGCTGCTTGGTGTGAGTTGTGCTGGTGCATTGACAAATCAAAGCTTGGCGCCGATCGCTCAGGCGGCTGAAACACAACCACTGGCCGGGCGTGCGAAGAGTGTCATTTATCTGTACATGACCGGAGCGATGAGTCACTTGGACACGTTCGATCCCAAGCCTGGGGCGAAAAGTCAAGGTGAGACAGAGCCAACGAAGACACGTGTTCCTGGCGTCCAGATTACCAGCAACATGCCCAAGCTGGCTTATTTGATGAACGGTATTGCTTTGGTGCGCTCGCTTACCACTGAGACCGGAGCGCACGAGCAAGGTCGCTACTTGATGCGTACCAGTTACAAGCCGCTCAATTCCATCCGCCACCCTGGATTGGGTGCTTGGGCGACTCACGTCATGAAGAAGGCTAATCCGAATCTTCCGGGGAACGTCTTGGTTGGCTCTGCAGCTGGCCACCCAGCGGCAGGCTTTTTGCCTGCTTCAATTGCTCCGGTTCCGGTTTCCAATCCCGCTTCAGGTCTGCAGAATACTCAGAGCCCTAGCTACTTGAACGAAGAGCAATTCAAGACGCGAATGAAACTAGCCAGCCAGTTCGATAGGAAGTTCAAAAGTAATTTTGATAGCCATCTGATCGATGCCTACGATGAGACCTACAAAGAAGCCGTCCGTTTAATGGGTTCCACGGAGTTGGAAGTCTTCGATATCGACAAAGAGAAAGAAGAGATTCGCGAGTTTTACGGGAACAATAAGATTGGCCAGGGGTGTTTGCTCGCAAGGCGGCTAGTCGAAAAGGGTGTGCGATTCGTAGAAGTCGAATACGGTGGCTGGGACAATCATAATGATATCTACGGTCGGATTCCGGAATTAGCGACGAATCTAGACAACGCGTTGGGAGCACTGCTCCGAGACTTGGCGTCCAAGGGAATGTTGAACGAAGTGTTGGTTGTGCTGGCAACTGAATTTGGGCGTACACCGAAGATCAATGAGAACGCTGGGCGTGACCACCATCCCGGCGTTTTCTCCGGTCTGATGTGCGGTGCAGGAATCAAGGGCGGACAGGCTTACGGAAAATCGGACGCAGAAGGCCATTCGCCAGACGAAGACGCTGTGTTCCCAGAAGATTTCAATGCCACGATCGCCGCCGCAATGGGGCTGCCCTTGGAACAAGAATTCTTCGCTCCAAACGGGCGGCCATTCCGCATTTGCAATAGTGGAATCCCAATCGAAAAACTGCTCTACTAGCCGCAATAAATTGCAACTGGCAGGTCGTATTGAACGCGATCACACAAATGCAATTTTGAATAGAAAAAGGAAGGGGAGTTTTGGCTCCCCCTTTGTCGTTCTACTCTCAAATCTTGAAGCACGAGTATCGCGTTTGCTTATGGTAGACATCACTCGAAGATGAATTCTTCCTAAGCTCGGTTATCACGAGATTGACGTCTCTCGTTGAGATCGATTACATTGGCCTGTTTTCCCTGAACGAACCAGAAGCCAGGACAAGCGGTGCAAGACGCGATTTCCAAAGCAGATACTCTCATCGAAGCGATGGGCTGGATTCGCAATTTTCGAGACAAAACCACCGTGATCAAGCTCGGGGGAAGTTTGCTGAGCGACAGTGCCGCGCTGCGGCATTTGCTCTTGGACGTCATATTTATGGAAACGGTTGGCATGAAGCCAGTTCTCGTCCATGGCGGAGGCAAGAGAATTAACCAAGCCATGGAGGAAGCGCAAATCGAGCCCACTTGGGTTGCAGGCCGACGCCGCACGGATGCAGCAACTCTCGAAATTGTCGAAAGAGTACTTGCGCATGAGATTACGCATTTCTTGACCGAAGAGATCGAGCGTCTAGGCGGTCGTGCAACCAGCCTGAACTTTTCAAATAGCAACAATGTCCTAGAGGGCGAAAAGCTAATTTTGCAGGACGGCGGCGGTCAGGATCTGGATCTTGGTTTCGTTGGTCAAGTCAGCAAGGTGGAGCGTGATGCAATCGAGAACATTTTGCGGGAAAACCAAGTTCCCGTGATTCCGTCTATGTGCATTGACGATACGGGACAAAAGTACAATGTGAATGCAGACACGGCTGCAATGGCGGTTGCCGAG
>JBCCEO010000125.1:0-13964 GCA_039030255.1 Planctomycetota bacterium
GCTAGCCGGGATAGATACAGGAATAGTTTATTTACGCATGTGGGTAGCGTCAAATTTTGCCTAAGCCCAAATCCTGGTTCGAGGCCAGTTGAGGATTCTCAACCTGAATTACCGGTGGATCCGGCAAAACGAGCGCTCAAGTATTCAAAACAATCCCAATGGTTACCGGACGCGAAAACCACCCTTCTGGCGATTTTGTAGCTGCTTTCTGCGATTCCAAAGCAAAATCGGAAGTCAAGGCGTTTAACGGCTGGCTGCAGGCATGGTTTCTAGGCTCTTTGTGCTATCCGTTCTTCGTTGCTGCTCGCTCGGGCTGCAATTCACGGCACGAATTCAGCCCAAGTCCTGCCGCACGAACGGACGAATTCACGAGTCGCGGAAAAATCTCACTAGGAATCCTGCGAGTTTTCCGATTCAGCAGCTTTATCGCTTCGCCGGGGGAGCCAAGCGGATAGCACGGAACCGAGCACAAGCAGCATGCAACACCAGGCCAACGGATAGCCCCAGCCTTGAACCAGTCCCCGACGGCCGTCGCCTTGTGGCATTGCCAACAAGCCTACGGATGCAGCCTTATCAGTCGATTTCAAAACGCGACCAGCCCCGTCAATCTCGGCGCTAATACCCGTATTGGCTGCTGCAAGCATGGGGCGGCGATTCTCGACCGCACAAAGGATCGAACATGCCAAGTGATGATCGAGCATCGAGGAGCCATGAAACCAACTGTCATTTGACAAGTTGATTAGCAAGTCCGGTGATTTGCCATCCGCGTCCAATTGGGCGACCTGGGACTGGATCACTCGTGGCATCATGGATTCAAAACAAATGTTCGGTGCCACACGGCAGCCATTGATTTCGAAGGTCTTCGGCTCCTGGCCGAAATCCACCGTTCCAAACATATCCCGTAAGAACTGCAGCATCGAGCCCAATGGAAAATATTCGCCGAACATCACAAGATGCATCTTGTCGTACCGGTCGCGGTACTGTCCGTTTTCGTCGACCCATATTGCCGAGTTGTAGCGGACGATTCGCTCGGACGTAATGACCATCGCGTCGCAGCCGAGCAGAAGGTGGGGAGTTGCAGCCTGTTCGTTTTCAGCCCGGCCAGCACTGCCAAGTTGGCCAAAGCGAAACGCCTGCTCTTGCTCGTTCCGCGCCAACGAGTACACCAGTCTTTCACGCTCGAGCGGCTGACCATCAACGACTGGTAATGTGTCAGGCAAATTGGAATCGATCCAAGGAACTCCACCTGTGAAGGTGGATTCGGGCCAAACGATCAAGTCGATCGCAGCGTACTTTTTCGCTTCACTTCTCGTTGCATCCAGATATTTGTGCCAGCCGCTCATGATGGCATTGGGCTCGGCATCAAATATCGTTGGCGCATTTTCTTGAACGAGCATTACACGTAACAGCGCTTGATCTTCTGTCGCTGCAGTGCGCGCTGGCAACTCTCCAAGCTTATATGCACCGTAGGCAAGGTTTCCTGCGAAGCCAAGTACTGCCAAGCAAATCCCAAGCTTGCCCCACGCGTTGGTCGGCGAAGGAGCTGCGAAGGAACACCACGCATCCCGCAAAGCAACCGCAACCAGCATGACCAAGAAACTTACCCCGTAAGCGCCCAGTTGATCGGCGATCTGAATCATGAGTGGCCAATGGGCCTGCGTGTGCGCGAGCATGTTGGAGCAGAAACCAGTCAACACATAGCTCCGCGCGAATTCCAGTCCCACCCAAATCGCGGGTGCGACTAGGAACAATGGGATACGCCTGCGCAATAGATTACGGGTCAGGCCAACAAACAGTGGGGTGTAGATGGCCAGGTAAACCGAGAGGGCGAACCAACCAAAGTACAATGCCCAAAAGGCCAGCCGAATTCCTTGCAGTGTTGCCAGCCAAAAGCAACATCCACTAAGCCACAGATGATAATAGTCCCGTCGCGTCAGGGTTGGTCGCGTCGCGAAACTGAGCCAGCCCAAGGGAGCAAACCAGGCTAGAAAGCTAAATTGCGCTGGTGCGAAACTCAACCAAAGGCAAAGTGCACTGGCATAGGCGGGCCAAACCGGGCCCGTAGGGCTCTTGGCCGTCTCACTCTCAGGCTGGAGTGCCGTTTTTTGCGCAGTGGCCCGATCGATTGCCGGGTTGCTAGCCCGACGCTGCTTCTTGTTGGTTCTCTTTTTTGCTTTCGTCGCCACCAAAGGCTCCCCTCCGAGTTGAGAGCAATATTAGCAAGCATTTGCTGCCCCGACACGAGCCGCGCTGCAAAGACGGGCAGCTACGTAGGCTGGATATCTACAGTTTATGGCGACTTAGGACCAGTCCAATGGGGCATGCCATGCATCGAATAGCTCCGTCCAAGGGCAATCCAAGAGCGATTCATTACGATGCGAAATCTTTACCGCATCATCGCCGGTCACCTGCCCTAGCAGCACGCAAGAAACCGGGCCCATCAACGAATGGAACTCTTCTTTTTGATCGGCTGATACTTCCACCAAAAATCGGCTGTTGCTTTCCGAGAATAAAACTTCTGTAAGACAAGAGCCTTCAGACACTGAGATTTCAGCACCTAGATTCCCTGCAAAGCACATTTCCGCAAGCGCGGTTGCCAATCCTCCCTCACTCAAGTCGTGACAAGATCGAACCGCGCCAGCCTGAATCGCGGCGTGCATCGCATCAAAATTGCTTTTGGCGGTTGTTAGATCGACTTGCGGTACACTTCCTCCCGCTATCCCAAGAACTTGGAAGAGATGCGAGCCGCCGAATTCACATTTCGTATCGCCAACGAGGTAGATCAAATTGCCTGCAGTTTTAAAGTCCATCGTGACACACTTTGCAGCGTCCGCAATCTGCCCCATGGCGGAAATCAATAGCGAAGGTGGAATGACAATCTTCTGCTTTTCACCCGACTCGTCCATCCAAGCAAACTCATTGTTTAAGCTGTCTTTTCCGCTGATGAAGGGAGTTTTCCAAGCAACTGCGACGTCGTGACAGGCCAACGCGGCTCTTACCAACGAACCGAGCGTTTCTGGGTGGTCAGTATTGCCCCAGCAGAAGTTATCGAGAATCGCGATCTTATTCGGATCGGCCCCTACGGCGACGCAATTGCGAACGGCCTCGTCGATCGCCGAAGCAGCCATGTGATAAGGATCATAGTCGCCGTAGTATGGGTTCATGCCACAGCTGATCACCACGCCACGGGGGCTTTGCAGTCGCGGTCGCACGACTGCCGCATCACTTGGGCCATTTGTCTGAGGACCGCAAAGCGGCTTGATCACGCTGCCGCCTTGGACTTCGTGGTCATATTGGCGAATGATCCAATGTTTGCTGGCCACGTTGAGCGATCCTAGAATTCCCTTCAGTGCATCGGTGACTTGTTGTTGGCTGAGTTCCGGCGTGTCCACGGTTTGAACTGCAGGAACCTGGTAAGTTGCATCGCGAATAACGGGCGGGCGTCCGTCGTGCAAGAATTCCATTGAGAGCACACCAACTTCCTTGCCCTCATACATCAAACGCAGCAGACCGGTTGGAGTGAACTGGCCAATCACACTTGCTTCTACGCCTTCCGCCTCGCAAACTGCTTTCATGCGTTCTAGTTTATGTGGAGGGACGGCGAACACCATGCGTTCCTGTGCTTCGCTGATCCAGATTTCGGTGTAGCTTAATCCATCGTATTTCAGCGGTGCTCTCTCCAACCAGACTTCGGCACCGATCGATTCTCCCATTTCGCCCACCGCGCTGCTGAATCCTCCTGCGCCGCAGTCGGTGACCGCTGAGTACAAATCTTCGTCTCGAGCTTGCAGCAGAACATCAAGGACCATCTTTTCGGTCACAGCATTTCCGATTTGTACGGCTCCACCTGAAATCGACTCACTCTCGCTCGTTAGCTCTGCACTACTAAAGGTTGCGCCGTGAATTCCATCGCGTCCAGTTCGACCACCGATGGCTACAATCCAATCGCCTTCTTGCGGCGCCTTGTCCGCTTTATCGACGGGCAATAATCCTGCATTTCCACAGTAAACTAGAGGATTACCCAGGTAGCGAGGATCAAAGTAGACCGCGCCGTTGACAGTCGGGATGCCCATGCGGTTTCCGTAATCTCGCACACCAGCTACAACACCTTTGATAACGCGCCGAGGATGTAAGACGCCCGGCGGCAGGCTTTCTGGCGCGGTATCAGGCGGTGCAAAGCAGAAAATGTCCGTATTGCAAAAGGGCTTGGCTCCTAAGCCGGTTCCCAGCGGATCACGAATGACGCCTCCGATTCCCGTATTGGCTCCTCCGTAAGGCTCGATGGCACTGGGGTGATTGTGAGTTTCGACTTTAAAGACAACGTGATATTCATCGTCAAAAGTTACGATGCCGGCGTTGTCCGAAAACACTTTGACGCACCAGTCTTCGGCGCCCAAATCTTCACGGATAGTCTGCGTCGCCTGAAAAATCGTTTCCTTGAGCATGTTTTCAAAGTGCCGAGAGCCGTTTTCATCCGTGTAGCTGATGCGCCCTGCAAGTGTCTTGTGGCTGCAGTGTTCGCTCCATGTCTGCGCAATGGTTTCCAGCTCGATGTCCGTGGGTTCGCGCCCTGCGTCCTGGAAGTGCTTTTGAATTGTCTGCATTTCCGCGATGGATAAATAGAGCTGACCTTCTTTGCTCAAACGCATCAAAAGCTCGTCGTCAAGCTCTCGAATATCGACGTGTTTCAAATCGAAATCGTAGTCCGATCCGACGTCTAGTCGTTCCAACTCGAGTGCTCCAGCGATCACGCGTTCAATGGAATCATTAAACAATAACTTGCTACAGACCCGCCCCACGGCTTCGCCGTCCAAGTTCGACAACCAGTACTTGCGAAAGGTTGTTACTTGCTCCACTGGCAGACTCATGTCCTGCAGCGCTTGCAGGGTGCTCAACGCGACTGGATCCATCACGCCCGGTTTGGGCAATACGTGCACAAGTTGGCCACTGCCGCTGGCAAGCTGTGTGTCCCCGACTGGGGCAACGGTGGTCGATTCAACGATGGGATCGGCCAGGAGACGGTCAGCTGCCTGCTGCGCTTGCTCCGCCGTCAAATCTCCTTGAAGCAAGAATCCGTGGGCGGCGGAAATGCTAAGGTTGTCATCCAAGCCTAAATCGCGAGCCTCCGCTGCTAGACCTGCACCTACAACGTCCGATTGACCGTTGGCCGGACGTACGTCAATTTCCCAAAGAGTCACGAATTTGCTTTCCTGTTCTGAGTAGTTCAATAAGTTTTTGTTGGTCGTCAGCTTCTATCGCCTCGACCCATTCTTCCAGACCGGCTTGAAATTGTTGCAAAGCCTTCAAAATTGGCTGTTGGTTTTGCGCGATGATTTGCTCCCAGAGCTCAACTCCACCGGCAGCTACACGTGTTGTATCGGACCAGCCTGTTGCTGCCAGGGGTAATAGCTCGGAAGGAGTGACACCAGCCAGGCATGAGGCGATCACGTGGGGTAGATGGCTGGTCATCGCTAGGGCCGAATCATGCTGCTCTGGAGACATGCCAATTATTTTCGCGCCAAGCCCTTCCCAAAACTGCTCCGTGCGTAACTGAATCGCGTGAGAAGTCGTTTCCGTCGCCGTTATAACGCAAGTTCGACCACAAAAGAGATCAGGGCTAGCGTGCTCAGAGCCGCTTTTTTCTCCGCCTGCTAAGGGATGGGCTCCGCAAAAGTTCGGCACTTCCTCGAGCTGCTTAGCGATCTTGGCCTTGGTACTGCCGACATCCGTAATCAGCGCCTTGGGCGCAACTCGGCTAGCTGTCACTGCGACGTCGGGCACTAACTGCACGGGCGTGCACACCACGACAAGGTCTGCCTCAGAGCAGGCCAAAGCCAAATCGTCCGAAATCTCGTCGATTGCCCCTGCGGACTGGGCAACCTTCAGCTTCTCAAGATTGCGTCCCCAACCCACTAGCGATTCAGCCAAGCCGCGTTGGCGCAGGCCCAATCCAATGGAACCTCCGAGGAGGCCGACTCCCGCAATTACAACTCGCTTGTAGTTCCGCATCGAGGGCGCTTCGAAGGTGCGTTAGGGACTGAGCAGCATGATTACAAGGACGCTTCGCTCGCGATCTAAGCCCGAGCCCGATCACATTTGAATTCTAACCAAGCTCCATCCTGCTTGCTGCTCTCCACGCACTGCTGAATAAACAACATGCCTTCGACTCCATCGTGAACATTTGGATACACAGTGTCTTTCGTTTCGAATGTCTCCCCCTGCTTCTTCGCGATAATAGCGTCGAAGGCAGAAGTGTAGATATTCGCGAAAGCCTCAAAAAACGCTTCGGGGTGACCGCTAGGCAATCGACAAGCAGCTTGTCCCGATCCGTTCATAAACGGCGCGTTCGGGTCGCGAGTATACATCTTGTGCGGTTCGCCATTGCAACGCACGATCATTACGTTGGGCTCCTCTTGCCGCCACTGCAACGCACCCTTGGTCCCATCCACCTCGAT
This sequence comes from Planctomycetota bacterium, assembly GCA_039030255.1. Lineage (GTDB taxonomy): Bacteria > Planctomycetota > Planctomycetia > Pirellulales > Pirellulaceae > Aureliella. Next base: position 6,456 of record JBCCEO010000125.1, read on the forward strand.
GGTCACATCATTTTCGCGGCCGTGGCTGATCTGCGATGCAGTTACGGTGCCCAGGCCACCGCCTTGATACTTGATGACGGCCGTGCCGTAGTCGTCCAACTGGCGTCCTTCTTCAAAGGTCCGCAAGTGGCAAGAAATGGCTTCAGGCAACAAGCCTGTCATGTAACGTCCAAGATTGTAAGCATGCGTGGCGATGTCTCCAAAACACCCAGCTGCACCGCTCTTGCTTGGATCGGTTCGCCAAGCGGCTTGTTTCTGCTCGGATTCCTCCAGTCGCGTTCGCAGCCAGCCTTGGATGTAGTTGCTGCGAACTGCTTGAATCTCGCCCAATTCTCCGTTGCGAATCATTTCGCGAGCTTGGCGAACCAATGGGTAGCCGGTGTAGTTATGCGTTAGCGCGAAAACGACGTCGGAATTGTCAACGATGCCAGCCAGCTCTTCGGCTTGGGCCAAGTCAAAAGTCATAGGTTTGTCGCAAACGACATTGAAGCCCGCTTCGATGGCCGCTTTGGCAACTTCAAAGTGTACATGATTGGGGGTGGTGATGCTGACGAAGTCAATCCGCTCGCCTTCAGGCTTGGCAGCTTCCTTTTCAAACATTTCGGCATAGGAACCGTAAGCCCGATCTGGGCGGACGTCGTAGTCTTCCGCGCTGGCCTTGCTCCGCTCTGGATTGCTCGAAAATGCACCTGCGACAACCTCAGCTCGATTGTCCAGGCAGGCTGCAACCGAGTGGACTTTGCCAATAAACGATCCTTGACCGCCACCTACCAAGCCCATTTTCAACTTGCGATTCAAAGGCCCGTTTGTCATCTGATGCTCCTGCCTTGTTCCAGAAAAATGTGATTACACGACTAACGCCCAACCGAAACGGACGTGCCTAGCTGGCCAATTTGCTCTCTAAAATTGAGTTTCTTGAAAGCGTTTCTTAAATAACGTTTTTAAGCGCCCGAGGAAGAACTCACCAACGCACAGCGAACGGCTGAAGAGTACGCGATGAAGAATTCTTTCCAAGACAGACGCAGCCGCCGAGCGAGACGCATCAGCCAACAGTTTTGGAAAACATGTTCTATCACAATTTGTGGAATTCGGCAGGTGCCTAAGTGCGATCCTCGGGCGGTCCAGCATTTCAATCCGCGGGCACTAGCCCGCTCCACCCCAAGCCAGTCAACATCTAGCTCGACTGCAAATTTTGGTTTTTCAACTGCAGAATGCCGAAAAACCGGCAAAGCGACCGTAGACAATACCTGCCGAGCCGAACTCGAAAGCGAACTGAAAACGATGGCCGCCAATTCGCAGTGGAAGCCGAATCGGGTTCGTTGCTCGCGGCCTCCTTTAGACTTTTCAAAGCCAGCTGTTTTCGCCAATAAAGTGCAATCAAATAGGACTGAAACAGAATCAACAGGCCAAAGGCGATTGCCAGAGTTTGAAAATCCTGATGCAATTCATATTCAAACTCCCCCGCTTCCCAAATCTCTGGAGGCGGAAAGAATGGAGGAGTGCTCACAATCGTGCAAAAGGCAGCCAGGAAGGTCAACGGCCAAGTAAAAATGCGCAGGCTGTCATTTCCAGTCACCAATGCGATCAGAACCAAGAAAAACATAAACGCGAAGAACCCCCACCTGCAGGCTTAGGTTCCCGCGGGCATCGCCGATGCCAGAACCCAAAATCATTTCTCATTCCTCAAGCAGCCATTGATCTTACAAGCACCTGCCAGACTACAGGTTTACTCTACCGAGGCCACAGCCCAGGCACCGCCGACTTGCAGCAGCAGGCCGACGAGCCGTCCTTCGCTGGCCTCGACGACTGGCGAGCCCGTTAGAGAACTTGAAATTGGAACGCCGACTGCTATTTTCAGGATTCCCGTTTTGTCCCGCGCTATCCGTGTGCTATCCAGAGCAATGGGTTCCGATAAACTCGGATTGGCAATCAACAGCACACTATCGGACGTCCATTCTCCCCGGTTACTCCGTGACCATCGAGGCACATCCGCCCCGGTGGGTAATCTAATCCGAGAGACATGATTGCCCCGTAGAATATTGCCCGATTCTAAGAGAGCCGCCTTGCCCGCCACTTCGATCTGCACCTCACGCTCCACTTCTTCCGCCTTGTCGACAAACTCAGTTGGAACCCACAAGTACCCATCATCCGTTGCGATTCCCCAAGTTCCATCTGTGTGCCGACGATAAAGGCCAATCATGCCCGAACTCCAGCTGGACACGATGCGAAATGCTTCGGGCAATTCAAGTCCGCCTGTCTTACTAACTGCGATTCTTGGCTGCCATTCCAACCATTCCGGAAGCGGCTCAGGCTCCAGTACAAATCGATGACCCGTGACCACATTCTTGCCTGGCGATTCGGGTGTGCCAAAGGCGATGCCACCTCGAAGCCAGGCATCGACCGAATCCATCGTGATTTCTACGCCGCTCAGCTTTGCATCAACTTGAATTCCCCCGTTGGACCACCACTTCGAATTATCGCGAACCAATTCCGCGTACTCGGGCTCGATGACCGCGTGGACTTTCACCGAAGCTCCGTCACTAGAAAGATCGACGGCCGAAACTCTTCCGACTTCGAGTCCACGATATGCAATGGGTGCACCGCGAGAAATCCCCATGCGACTGGCCGCGTCCAACTGTATCTCTAACGAACCATCTCGCAGCGGCAGGGGCGGTGCTTCCGAAAGTCCAACGAATCGATCGCTGAGCTGGCCATCCTCACCGGCCGGTTCCATCGCAATGTACAGTCCGCCTAGTAAGGTGTCCAAGCCGCGAATTTCTGTCAGATCCAGCCGTGGACGCTCGATCCAAAACTGGGTCCCCATGCGTGCGAGATTTCTAGCCGCCCCGATCAATCGCAGGCCGACTTCTACCGACTCGGAGTTTTCTCCAAGTTCCACGCTGGTTACTTCGCCAACCGCAATCCCACGATAGCGCACCGAATCGCCTGCGGCTAAACCATCGCCGCGAGGAAATACCACTACAATTTCGCGTGAATCTCCCTGAGCAATGGTCAGCGGGTTCTCTAATCCTTCAAACTCAAGAATTCGGACTCCACTTGGATCGCCTGGCGAAACACCAACATATTTGGCACCCACCACAGTTTCCAAGCCGCCGATTTGTCCCAGTCGTAATCTTGGCCTTTCGATCCAAAACTTACTTCCTTCGACTGCGATGGCTTCATTTCCCGGGCCGAGCAGAATTTGCGTCTCAACCGATTGCATGTCTGGAGCGATTTTGACCGACTGGACAGAACCCACGTCGATTCCGCGGTATCGTAGCGTGTCCCCTGCCTTGAGTCCGTGGCCTTCTTCAAAACGGATCGCGATCAACGTGCCCTGCGATTGAAAGCTAGAAACGACCAGAGCAGTTGCCAGCAGGGTGCAAATGCCAGTCAGCCACCAAAGTTTTGTGCGCAAACGCCCAGTTGCAACTTGTTCCGCCGTGCGAATTTGGGCCTTTGGAATAGCAGGCTTCGACCCATCCAGGTTTGAATTATCAGATTGGGCTGTTTCTTTGTCGGGGCGAGATTCTTCAGTCATGGGCTTTTACAGGGTGAGCAGTCGTGGGCTTGCGATTCGTGTCTTCCCAACATAGATCAGTCGACCGTGAACATCGATATTGGTAGGTGCATCTAGCTTGCTTCTTTTCCTTCGAAAACGGCTTCTTCCCAGATCGCATGCGGGTCGAACATTACCGAAGCAATCATGCTCATCACCACGCACATCACAAACGCGATAACGGCTGGCCCCAATTGAAAAGCAACAAGATCGCCAAGTTTTACCAGCGTGACAAGCAAGGCTAAAAGCAGCACATCCATCATGCTCCAACGCCCGGTCCACTCGACCAAGCGATACACCCAAGCCCTCTGCTTGCGGTGCGTCAAGCCAATCCAGCTCAATTCGAGCAGGGCGAGCAATTTGACCAGTGGTAAAACAATTGAGAACACCAAAACCACTGCCCCCACAAAGAAGCTGCCGTGCAGGATCAAGTCGATCGTGCCGCCTAGAATACTGGAGGCATGGTGGTGGCCGAGTTTTTCAATTTCCAGAATGGGAAGCAAGACAGCTGGGAAATATAGAATTAATCCGCCCAAGGCTGCCGCAAAACAGCGAGCCGAGCTCTTCATGCCACTGCGCGTCCCAGAGTCGACAATCGACTTGCAACGCACACACTCCGCTTCTTGATTCGGTTTTAACTCGTCCACTTCGTGAACCAGCCCACAACAATGACAGGCTCGAAGCCTGAATGAACTCGCCATAAAACAATCTCCCAAATTAATTATCTGCATTTCGATCTGCAGAGCAAGATTCGATCGGGCGAATACTAGCCCGAAGCGCGAGCGAGTGGAGACTTGGCACAGCACGAAACATGATAGATTATCCTGCGCCGATTGGACGGACTTGGCTTAGTCCGAGCAATTTATGATTCACAATTTGGAAAGAAGAATGAAACTTCGCCTAGTAATCCTAATGATCTTTGCTGAACTACTATTATCTCAGGTTCACGCTGACGATCGTCCCAACGTAGTGATGCTGCTTTCCGACGATCTTGGATTCCAGGACGTCGGGTGCTATGAAGGTCCCGTCCATACACCCAATATCGACAGCTTAGCCGCAGCGGGAACTCGTTTCACGGACTTCTATTCCGGCTGTGCCGTCTGTAGTCCCTCGCGGGCCACGCTACTGACCGGAAGACATCATATTCGGACAGGCGTCTACAGCTGGATTCATGATGAGAGCCAAAACTCGCATTTGTTGCTCCGTGAAAACACGCTGGCCGAGTTGCTGAAAAACAGCGGATACGCGACTGCACATGTAGGCAAGTGGCACCTCGGTCTACCGACTCCTGCACGGAAGAAACCAACACCATCCGACCACGGCTTTGACCATTGGTTTGCAACCTGGAACAATGCTTCGCCCAGCCATCGAAATCCCGACAACTTCATCCGCAACGGCAAGCCAGTGGGGCCACTTGAAGGATATTCCTGCCAGCTGGTTGCCGATGAAGCAATTCGATGGCTGGAGCAGCCAGGTCGATCGGACCAGTCTTTCTTTCTGAATATCTGGTTTCACGAGCCGCATGCTCCCATTGCTGCACCAGATGAAATCGTATCTAAGTACGGCAATAAGAACGACAAAGCAGCAATATACAGCGCAACCATCGAAAACACGGACCGCGCGATTGGACGAGTCCTTGCGAAACTGCGCGAAGTTGCTGCTGCTGAGAACACGATCATCGTTTACGCCTCCGACAACGGAAGCTACCGTGATGACCGGACGGGAGGACTGAGAGGCCGAAAGGGAGCCAACTGGGAAGGTGGCATCCGCGTACCCGGCATCTTCGTTTGGCCGGGTAAGATTGCAGCTTCGAAAGTTGCCAGTGAGCCTGCAGGCATCGTGGATATCCTACCCACCGTTTGCTCGCTTGCGGGAGTCGAGCCGCCTGCATCTCGTCACCTCGACGGCTCCAACCTTGTCCCCATACTTCAGGGAGATGCCAGTGACTTTACTCGCCATCAACCCTTGTTCTGGCACCTGCAACGTAGCAAGCCAATTGTCGCCATGCGTGACGGCAAATGGTCGCTTGTAGCCCATCGCAACTACGAGATGTCAAACAACAATATGTTCAAAGAGTCTTGGATTCCAATGATCAAATCGGGCGGCTACAAGGATTACCAGCTGTTCGACCTGGAAAGAGACCGATCGCAGACGACGAATGTTGCTCAGCAGCACCCGGAGACGCTGACGCGACTGAAGAAAAAACTGTTAGAAATCAACGCCAGTATCATGGAGGACGCGTACGATTGGCACCTGGAATAATCGCGCGTGGAATATGCGGAGCTTTACTCCGGAGCGCGCTTGCCTTGCTTCACGTCTTTGTTAGTCAGGCTGGTGGTGAACAAGTCGTTTCCGTGCCAAATGTTATCCATGACTTCCGAAATGGCATCGTGGAACATTTCGCTTTCGTCTTTCTCGTGACGCAATTGCCAGTTCTTAAAGAGTCTGTAAAGCTCGGGCTGTGTGGTGCCAGAATCACGAAGTGACTCTGCAATGCAATAAAGGGCTGGATATGGTTCCGCTGCCGCTTGAGCCGCACTAAGCCGGGTTTCAATGTCCGGCTCGGATTCAACGGAACGCTCATTCGGGTCCTGCTCATCACCAATCCTCTCGGCACGACAATCGGTGCAAAAGGAATCCGCGTCTGGATCCAAACTGACCCGCGCATCGGGAGGCAGAGTGGGTTCAAGGAAATGAAAAAGTCGTCCGCAGCATTTGCAATTATTGAAAGGCATGGCCTAAGTATACGCAAACTGCTCGTGCAACAATCGTTTAACGGCAATACTGTTCAGCGTTTGCCAAAAAGGCCACTTGCCAATCAAGATATGGACCAGTGACCAAATGCATGCACGACATGCAGCGCGCGTTAGGTAAATAAGCCCCACGACTGGGTAAAACGTTGAAAGGTATTGCGTTTAACGGCAAGCCGCAGGCGACTCTTTCGGCTTAGCGCAATCACCGCAAAAAGCGATAACGCGGGGCTGAAAAACGCACTCCGAATCTGTTAGCCCAGCCCCCACGACCAATACAAGCTTCGCTGCCCGGAATCTGCTTCGCAGGAGGGAGAGTGGGCAAGTCGAGTAATTGCCTTTTTCATGGCAGGACGCAGCTACACGTAGGCGATCAGCAGTCGTTTGCTGAACAAATCGTCCGTGGCTGGAACTGGATCAGGATCTGGCGTTGTTGCCTGCTCTGTCTCGCCGAAGGAAACGGATTCCGATTCGCCTTCGCCCAAGGTGAACTGCAAAGAGTCTGTTCCTAGCTGCGTTGCTCCAAGAGCTGACGCCGCATCTTGCCCATCATCAAAGTTCTGCGGCTGGGTCTCCGTTACCGTGTAAGTGCCTGGGGGTAAGTTTTGAAAGCTGTATTCGCCGTTTGCATCCGTAGTTGCATTCCGCTGGATGGTTACGCCCCCAGTCGAGATCCCACTTAGCGCGACCGCCACACCTTGGATGGGATTTTCAGTCGTCGATTCAAAGGTTCCATTTCCGTTGGCATCCTCGTAGACGACGCCATTGATGCTAGCTGTGCTCGTTCGTATTGGTGTGTTGTCGGTTGCCGTGTTGTTGCTGGTATTTGCCTCAGCACCTTGTTGGCCGTCGTCTCCAACGGTTGCAACGTTGGTGATGTTATTCACCGAACCATCGGTCACATCCACGGCAAAACTCAAGGTTCGCGTTTGGCCAATCGCCATACTTCCAATCTGAAACTGAAAGCTTCCTCCGCCTTGGTCTGTCCAGCCTGCCGTACTCGAGCCAGCATTAAAACTAGTTCCCGACGGCAGCGTTTCGGTGACGACTACGCCGGTCACATCAATCGTGCCCGCGTTTTCAACCTCAAGTGTGTACACCACAGTTTGTCCCAACTCTGATTGTATCCCACCATCGGTTTTTGTGATGGCAAGCTCCGGGTCAATCGGGATGATGTGAATCACAGTTTCTGCCTCAAGC
>JBCCEO010000126.1:0-13927 GCA_039030255.1 Planctomycetota bacterium
TGGCGAGCATCGAATTCTTCCAGGCGAACAACTCCGACGGATTCCGCAGCTATGTTTCCGCACTCTACGGGCAGTTGCTTGAACGCACTCCTACCGATTCTGAACTGCAGAATGGTATTCAGCAGTTAGAGGCAGGAACGTCCCGCGAGGCTTACATCGAAGGCCTCAATGCTCCGGATCTTTCCGAAGCGGAGCGCCAAGAAGTATTCCAAGCAATGCTTGGTCGAGCTGCGACTTTTGAGGATACCTTTGAATTCGATTCGGCCAATCGTCAGACGCTACTCGTCTCGATCATGAGTTCCGACGCGTACTACGCACGCCACTCGATGCCAACTTCGGCAAGCGTAATCCGAACACAGAAGACGACGGAATACAAAGCGGTCGGAGTCGTCGGTGATGCCACCGGCGGCATTGCTTCAGGGACTTTGATTGCTCCACAATTCGTCCTGGTTGCGGCCCACACAGTCGCCGATCTACCTCCAGGTCAAATCACCTTTACGATCGACGGCACAGAGCACCACATTGAAAAACGATACGTGCACGAGGACTTTGATCGCTCCGTTGCCGGTACCGACGATGGTAACGATATCGCGATTCTGAAACTTCAGTCGCCAGTCAGCGGGGTTGAGCCAGCCAAGCTTACCGGAACTGCCCCGCGTCTTGGTGGCATATTGAACTTAGTTGGATTTGGGCAGCATGAGGGCGCCTTGTTTGGCACGAAACGCGAAGGCTCGACGCCCCCAGTTTCTTCCGTCACTCAAAACGTCTTCAGCTGGCTCCAATCGAGCAGCACTCAAAACGACGCGGATCCGGGTGACTCGGGTGCTCCCGTGTTCTCGACAGTGAATAACGAACCAGTTGTGGTGGGGATCGTCAGCGGTGGCACGGGAGCCAGTGGCGAGGTGGGCGATACCGGAGTCAACACACGGGTCGATTCTTATCTCACGTGGATTCAGAACATCACAGGCGATCTACAAGTCTCCGACTCGCCCGATGCGCCAACGCTACTGTTTGATGAGAGTGAATACTACTTCGATGAGAACGCTGGTGAGCAGCAGTTAAGGTTTGTTGCGAATGCCAAAGATGCAATCACTTTCTCAGTTACTTCGAGCAATCCCGACTTGTTCGACGACTTAAAGGTTACCTTTGATGAAGGACAGTACACCGGCAGCTTAGACTTTACCACCAAGCTAAATGCAGCTGGTTCCGCGGACATAACAATCACGGCAGAGGCTGGTGGATTAACGACAGAAAGCATTCTGAAAGTTAACGTCGAGCAGTATAACGCCAATCCCACCATCAACCTGCCAAACTTTTTGTTTATAGACGCCGGAACTGGCCAGCAGCTAATCGAGTTGGCAGGTATCTCAGCTGGACTCGGCGAGACGGAAAGCGTTCGTGTCACTGTGACGGAATCGGCGCCTAATCTGTTCTTTGTCGATACGGCCATTGATCCAGTTGACGGAGACGAATCGCGTCGCATGTTGAAATTCACTCCATCGAGCATCGCCGTTGGCCCAGCCAGCCTCACCATCGAAGTGCGGGATCCGGGCGACGACGGACAGTTTGATACCGCCGACGACTTGATCGAAACCGTTGTGCAAAACATTCGTTCGACGCTCAACAAAGCACCGTTGTTGGACGCAGTTTTGCCTCATCAGATCCTTTTGCAAGAACATACGATTGATCTTGGAGGAATTGCCGATGGAGACGGAGGACTCTCACCGGTACGTTTGGTCGCCGAAAGTGACAATGACGATGTCGTGGTAGCGAGCGTAACCTACGATCCCGCGAATCCATCGCTCGCACAACTCACGTTGACGCCCTCGCAACTTGGCAGCGCGACCATCACGATCACCGTTTATGACAGCGGTGACGACGGGGAGGCGAGCGGTGCAAACTCCGATGATCGTTGGGTGTCTCGAACTTTTCAAGTGAGCGTCGTGGAGGCGTTGACGCCTTGGCATAACGAAGAAAAACCAAGCGATGTTTCGGGGGATACACATCTGTCACCTATCGACGCTCTGCTGGTGGTCGATTATTTGAACCGGCAAGCGAAATCGGGGGATTCACTTCCGGTGCGTAATGAAGTTACGGCCCCTTTCTATGATGTGAACAAGGATGGACAAGCATCTCCATTGGATGCATTGCTTGTGATTACGGAGCTGAACCAAAGAACAGCAAGCGGTGAGGGTGAGTATGCTGAACACTCCGCAGGTTCCCTGATAGAAGATCTTTTCGCGTATGGAACTCCTCCGATTGGCGCAGAGAAAGTCTCGGACGAATTAGCGGATCATCAGCACAACGAATCATTACCGCTGCCAGTTCGCGAGGCGTTTGGTGGCCGATTTGCGGAAGCGTCCCCGACGGCTTCCTTGGTGCAACAACCGGTTGACTCGATCGACCTTTGGAACGAAATCACGGTAGCGGAAAACGATGAGCTAGTCTCTACTTTCGAATGGGAGCCCGATACAGTGTCAGAAGCAATCGAAAGTCTGTTCTAGCAAATTACGTTCTTCGCTTTCAAGTTGGCGACACTATAGAATCGTTGCGGGACAATTGGACCTTGAAAGATTCGCTTTGTTCGGGCGTCGGTTGCCTGAGTGAGGAAATCGAGGCTTCCGGCGTCGGCGCGGCGGATTGTTATTGCAACTGAGTCGTTGGCCGTGAGGCCATGGGAGTAATCGCTGGAGTGCAGGCTTTAGCCGCCTACGTGTAGCTGAGAAACCCGGCCGCTTTTGCATCACGTTTCACGGGCAGACTAAAACGACAGACAGTCAGGACTTGAGGGCGTGGCTTTCGACGGAGCGAAAGAAGACAATGAAACGCAACTGTCGACGGCGCGAAGGATGCCGCTTTCGTTTTCCGAGCTAACGCATTCTTCGGCTAGGAACTCTTGAGTACTAGCGTTAAAAAAGCTCCAGCTTTTCCAAGCTCGTATGAATAAGTTTCTGTGCTAATCATTTGCTCACTCGATTATGACATGATTGGTTGGGGCAACGATTTGAACGAGGCTTGATTCCAGGCCGTCGGCAACGACAGCTACTCGTCTAGCAAGCTAGATTGTCTTTCTCATTATGGACTAGCCTGATTCAATTCACCGAAGTCCAAATATGTTTTGGCTGATGAATCGAGCAGGATCTATTCGCAAACAAAAGCGATGGGATGCCCAGTGAGAGCTCCCGGCTAAGTACGGGACCCTTCTATTTTGCTTTTTTCAGGGTTAGAATGGCGACAACCATACTAGAGCTCGGGGGAATAAGCTTGATCATAAACTGCAAGTGCGGGAGTACACTCCAAGTCAGCGGTGACTTGGATGATCGGACGATACGGTGTCCAAATTGCAAAAGTCAGCTTCGAGTTGTCAATGCTGCTACGAATGAAACTGTCGTTGCTAGGCCCGTAGTTGCTGAGCCTGTTGTTGCTGAGCCTGTTGTTGCTGAGCCTGTCGCCGCCGCGCCCATAGCCGCTGCGCTCGTAGCTGCCGCGCCTGATTCGGCTGCGCCAGTCGTTGGTGGATATGCCAACGCAGTGACGCCGGATAATTTGCCCACAAGCGACGAGTTGGTTCAACTGCCGGCAGTGAATTCCAGACAACCTGTCGCCGTGAACAGGCGATTGTTATGGCTCGGTGCCGCATGCCTACTTGGAATGTTGGTCATTGGCTCTGCCGCATACATGTTTCTCTTTACGAATAAGGACTATGAAACCGCCAGTTCAGTAGATGTTGCAGCTTGGATCGAACAAAGGCGAAATGAAGAGTACCTTCGGCAGACGCAATCCGCAGGGCGTCCATCGAGTTCCGCGGTTCCTACGTCCACACCATCAAGCGAGGAACTCTCCGACGAAGAGTATAAACGTAGAGTGGAGGAAAACGTTCGGCAACGTATAGCAAATGAGCAGAAGAAACTAAGGGAAGAAGAGTTAAGGATTCTAGCCGAGAACGAAAAGCTAAGCGAAGATGCACGACGCAGGAGGGAGGAAAATAAGAAACGGGAGGAAGCAGAGTTACGAATGGCACAAGAGGCCGAACTGCAACGGAGACTTGATCTGGCCGAACAGCGTCGTGCCGAACAACGCGGCGAAATGCGCCCCGAACAGGAGGACAAGCCACTTGATCAGCCCCAAGAATCAAAGGAAGAAAATCCAGACCCCAAGAATACAGCTGCCCAGCCCCGTAGAGCCAAAGACGATCAGTCCGAAAAAGATCGAATCAGACGTGCAGAAGAAAAACGAATTCGTGAGTTGGAACAGCGTGAAAAAGCCGCCAGCAAGTTGATGGCTCTGCAGCCCGAAACGTTTCGATCTGGGGATGACTTCCGGGTCCTTTCGGAAAGTGCTGATGTTGAAATCATTGTCGGACTGGAGCCCCCATACGATCATACTGTTTTCAAAATCGACCAACTCTACGAAGGAGATTTGAAAAATACGGCACCCGAATTCCCTGAGGCAGCGAAAGAGTATGGGATCAAGTACTTCCCTCCAGTAATCGATCGAATCGGATTTTGGAACCTTGCCAGGATGCGCAAAACTCAAGATCAGAGTATCGCGCCAGCCTCAAACTCCCAGGTCCAAGAAATTTGTAGATTAACCGGAATCAAGCTGGAAGAGATTGACTGGATTACCACGGGCACAGCGTTTAACAGTGTTGACTCTCTTTCCCATCCGGTGCTTATGATAGTAAAGTTGAGTTCAGCAATCAAAACTGAGTCGGAATCGTTGCAGAAACTGTATTCCAAACAGTTTGGCAAGGATGAGATTCGATACACGTCGGCAGGGCGAGCAATTGGTATCGTCGATCCCAACACAATAGCCATCGGAACCACCAACGAAGTCCTTTTTGCCAAGAGAAAACTTGGTTTCAAAGCTAGGCACACAGGTTTTGAGTGGCTCGATTATTCGAAGTACGATGCCGTTGCGGGGGAAGTTTACAGATATGGCGGTCGTATTACGCCTCTTCCCTTCGAAGCAAGTCAAGGAGACTTGGTTCAGGAATTGAAATACATCGGGAATGCCGGGTGGGCATCTGTGCTTGCAAGCGAGCACAACATGCGCGCGGAGATGTTTCGCGGTGAACGGACCATCGCTGGCTACCTCGGAGGCCTAACCAAAGTGTTGGCTGCCACCGGGGAACCACCAGCTTGGTCCAGCAATTACCCTGTCTATCTTGCGGCTTTCAAAAAGAAGGTCACCGAAGAACCTGAAAAATGGCCGTTAACACCGAAGGAACTGGTCGCGCGAAGCGAGGGTCGCATCACCATTCGCGAATTGCGAGTCGCGGAACTTATGGAGCGTGCTAAGAGCGTGCCGCGCGAAGTGCCATGGCGTTTGGCGACTAGTAGCCGTGAGGTCGTTGCTCGCGTACTTGGGAATTATTCCGGGTTAAACGATGAGACCAAGGGTTATTATGAATCGGTTTTGGAGGATTATCGGAAGGCGAACGCTGCATTTGAGGGCCTGCGTTTCCGGGATGAATTTTCACGTAAGCAATTACAGGAGAAGATCGCAAATGCGGCCGAGGCACTTATTGATGGGCCAGAAAAACACTTGAACCCCGAACGAGTGTCGAGAGACCTTTTAGTTGCATTGGACAATACCAGCAGTGCATTTGTTCGTGCCGAGATCATTCGCAGCTTAGCCAAGAAACCTTCTCCAATCGTCCTGCGAGTATTGGCGAGTGAAGGACGCAAGCGTGAGATTTTTGCAGACTTAGCATCGGATCCAGCAAATGACGACCCACATCGATTCTCGGCTAGAAACTCTCGTCCATCTTCGAGCGGTTCTCGTTCATCTTCGAGCGGTAAAGACGATAGTGACTTGATTGAGTTAGCCAGTTATTACCTGCAATGTGGAGCAACCGCTCACCTTGTCAGGGATTCCTGCCAGATCTTGCGAGCCATTGATAGTAGGGACGCACGCGAAGGTTTGGAAGATTATTTCAAAGCCTTGCATCCAACTGCTGCACAGCGCGAGTACGTGAAGAAGAACATTGTCAATCTTGCACCACAAGAACCTTACTTTGAGCCGAACTCTCAGGAACAAGCCATCGAATGGCTCAAGAGCACGAATCGGTCCAAGAAATATTCAGCTCTGACGGCACTTCTCCAAGATGGATTTCTCCCAGAGGCGAACCAAGAGGTGATGCCAGCCGTGGTCATGCTACTTGATGATTCGCTCCTCTATGATTTGGCCGGCCGTGTATTAGCAAAACGCATGAAAGAACCTGATTTTGCGTTTCTGCATGAGGTCATCGAAAACTTGCTGGAGAACAAGAATTTTCGAGCTAGACAAAACTTCAGTGTGTATCGAGTCGTTGATGTCATGGCGGAAGTGGGCGATGCCCAAGGTCTTGCAAAGGCTTCCTTGGTTGTGAATGAGGGATTATTTCGACTGATTGTCCATCACCTGCATGCAAGTCAGATAGATAAAACGCCGATCCTGCAGATGCAGCTCGACCAAATAGCGGCGAAGAAAAACGTTGAAGAACGAATTGAGTACTTGGCACTCATCGGTTTCTTGACAACTGAGCAGAAAGAACTGATCCAAACCTGGACACAGGAACAATTCGAAGATGGTCTTGCCAACCCGCTCGCTGTGAAAGTTCTGACCAATACTAAAACCATTACGAAACAAATGATTCCAGAGCTCGTTTCGATTTGGGCGAAGAGTGGGAGCACGATACACGAGATCACTAAATACTTAAAGCAATGTGGTCCAGGGGTTGAGCAGCCGGTGATTGAGTCTGTCAATGAGGCGCTCGACAAGGGTGTTCGCTTCTCGAGCTACGAAATAGCGTTTCTATTCGATAAAATTGGGACTCAGCGCTGTGCGCCAACAATTGAACGCGTTCTCGCGACGGATCCTGATCTAGTCAACAATCCGCAAAGACAAAAGATAGAAGCGAGTGTTCGAAGCCTTGCCCAAAAGATAAGCAGCCTTGATCGCAATTCTTTGGACTTCGAAGACTGGGATCATGCTGCGTGGTTTAAATCGTTGCCGTAACCGGCACCAAGGATGCACGCGACGCTTCCCGTTTGTGCGGTGCATTGAGGTCGTAATGGATTTGCCGATGGTGATGGAAGAACCGATCCGGTGCGAATTTTTGATAAGCGTGATGCCACGGATGTTATCGCAGCCTGATATTTGACGATGGGGAAGTTCCAAGCGCGGACAACGCATGGGAAAAAGAAGTGGTTGCTTTGGCGCTTGAAAGCCTGCTGAACGAAGAGATGTCCGGTCAGAAGATTACTGCAGTTTACAAACGCATTGCCAACGCTCTGCTGTCCGAATCGTCACAAGACTCAAGCAATAGGCGTATCGCATCCTCAATACCTCGCAGTGGCTTGCACGGGTGGGGGTATTCTGTTCTGCTGGAACTGGTGAAGATCTTATGAGAATACTAGCAGCGTAGAGAAGGCAATCGTGAGCACAGATAATCCAGTAACTTGGTTCCGTGGTGATGATCCAGGAATGATGAAAGCCGCGGAAACGGCACGATCAACCTTTGGTTACTTCTGGCGTGAAATGGCTTGGGAATACCGCCGAATTATTCCTGGACTTAGCCTAGCCGCCGTCAAGTTTCCGTTTTGGGATCCAGATGATGAATCGGAGGAAGCAACGGTCGAGCAGATGTGGGTCAATGAAGTTACCTTTGACGGAGAAACCGTTTCAGGGACTTTGCTGAACGAGCCCAACATTTTGACGAGTGTGTCTGAGGGAGATGCAATTCGGAAGCCCTTCGCGCACATTACGGATTGGATGTATGCGACCCATGATGAGAAGGTCTATGGGGCCTATACTGTGAACTTGCTGCGTTCCAAGATGCGGCCAAAGCACATCAAAGAGCATGATGAGGCTTGGGGTTTGAACTTTGGTGACCCGGCAAAAATAGAGGTGGTTCCAGAAGAATATCTTGGGATCAAAAAGCCAGGATTTTTTGCGCGTCTTTTTGGCGCTAAGCCAGAGATGCCGAAAGGATACATCGATCATCCCGCTTCACAGAATATGGTGGACAGTCTCCGAGAACACTTGACGGAGAATCCTGAAAACATCACATCAACTGACGAGGATGGTTTCACGATGCTGCACGATTTATCCTTGGCGGGCAGTACCACCTGTGTCCCCGTGCTTTTGGAGATGGGAGCGGACCCCAACGCAAGGTCCAGCGATAGCCGCACTCCGCTTGACCTAGCAATTGGCCTCAATTGGCACGCCGTCGCCGATATTCTTCGGAAAGCGGGGGCAACAGATTAAGGAGATAGGAGTCAGGAGATAGGAGTCAGGGGATAGGAGTCAGGGGATAGAAGGGGATAGAAGTCAGGGGATAGAAGTCAGGGGATAGGAGTCAGGGGATAGGAGTCAGGGGATAGGAGTCAGGGGATAGGAGGAGTTTGCTGGCCGTTGAACCCGCACCCTTTTGAAGTTGCGCTTCGCTGACTCGCGCCAGGCGGCTGATCATGAAGCCAAGCTGGCGCGAAACGTGCAAATCCAAGCACTAGCTCTTGATCCTGATCCCTGAAACCTGATCCCTGCACGTGTTTCGTTGACGCAGTCTTTGACTGCGAAAGTTTGACCCGTAAATGCCGAAACGGGTCGCAGTTGCTTGCGCCACTGGACCCGTCATCGGACTCGCCCCCTCGCCTCGTTCACAGCACGCGGCTGTAAGCTTCTAGACTAGGATGTTTCTAATTGTGCGTTGTTTTTCGGTCGGACACTCGCTGCTGAAGGCGAGCGTCCTGCGCCGAAAACACGTAAGGTTGTGATTGAATTCCTTGCAATATTGCCTGAGTATTCGCCTAGCGTCCGTTCCAAATATTGGATGACCGCTTTTCATCAGCACTAGAGCTTCTGATGACGCGGGCGTTTGATTGCCTATCGGTTTCTGGCGTCAATCGAATTTCGCGGCCTGACGGAACAATTGGAGCTGGTTCACCATCGCCCAATCCCATGGCTCCCCACTGGAAGTTGCTGGACGAAGGCTTGCGTGCCGGACTCGTTGCGGTCGCGACTCGGACAGCACTTCTGTTGTTAGCTGATGTAATTGGAGCTGCCGGGCCATCTTCACGATCCTCGGGAAGCGGCTGCATTTCCAGCTCGTCGCCAGCAGCAGGTGCTTCGGGCAGAGGTTGGACATCATCGCCGGAACCACCTTCGATGATTTCGGCTTCACCCTCCTCAGATTGCGTTTCTTCGTTGTCGGCGTCCGTTGAATTTGATCCAGGTCGCGGAAGGCTTCCTTCGGTCAAAAGTCCTTGTTGGACAGGTCCGTTGCTAACAACCGCCGGGCGCGTGTAGCCGTAGTCGAAGTAGATGCCAGCGGCTCTTTCACGAGAACGCTCTTCCGCGTCCCAGTACGCCTTCTCCACCCATTCGCCTTCGCCCAAAGTGATGCCATTTAAATCCAGCAAAGAGCCCTTGAAGTAGTGCACATTGACCATCGACTTGTTGTACTCGCAAACCGCTTGGAAGTACTGAAGCTGGGCACGAGAGCGACGCTCTTCGGCACGAAGCAAATTGTCTAACAAGTTGCTAAGTTGTCCGGCATTGCTTTGAATCTTGTCCGTATAGACATCGATTTCATCTTCAGTCGACGTCATTTGGCTGGCGTAGTCTTGCATGGATACAAAGCTTGACTGCATCATGCGGTAGGCTTCGCTGACTTGGAACATCAATGCAATTTCTTTTTCTTGTAGCTCGGCGTTGCCCTTGGTCAGTGCGATACGAGCACTCGCAAGGTTGGCATTGGCGCGCCGTTTGCCAAAGGCATGGGGCGTTAGCTCTGCTCGAACTCCGACCTCTTGGTAGTCGCCGCCAGTTAGCTCTTCCAAAGCACTTGAGCCCGCAGCCGGGAAGTTGATACCCGTTCGCTCATACTTGGCAAGGTGATCTCCGACGCCTACCCATCGATAGAAGGTGACGAGGTCGAATTGTGGCAGGATATGATTCCTGGCTAGGATCAATTCCAATTCGCGTTGCTTGATTGCCCACTTGTGGCGACGTAATTCGGTATTTCTTGTGAGTGCTTCGGAGCGAATGCTGTTCCAGTCGAAATCGACGCGAGCAATCGTGGGTTCATCCGCAGGGCGAATAAGTTGTCCGTCAGTGGGGCCCCAGCCGATTTTTTCTCGCAGTACGGCTTCGCGACCGATCAATCCGCCCGGGTCATTGCCAGGTACTCGCGATCCGTATAGCGATGTGTGCACTTGAGCTCGGAACTGAAAGAATAGTGCTCTGGCTTGCGCTTCTGCTTCTGGAGGCGTGTCGCCCCCGCGAGTCGTTCTCGCCTCAGCTACGCGCCACAGATCCAAGGCACTTGCTTGGGCCACTTTGGATGCCTCAAAGGCGCGATAGCCGCAGTAGAGGTCCCAGTATGCGTGCTCAACGTCGCGAACAAGGTTTCGCACATTGGCTTCGAATTGGTGGGCTTCCAAATCTTCGTTGATCCGAGCCAATACAACTGGGATACGGTTTACCAAGGTGCCACGACCGCGGAGCAAGGGTTGGTTGACTTGCATTTCAAAGGTCGCGGTATAATCACTAGGAACATTTCGGCCGAAGTTATTGGGATTCAAAAGCGTCGGTGTGGGAATGTTATTTCGGCTGTATACTGTTGTGAATCTTGCGGTCGCAACCGTACCCGTAGCCAAACGCTTAGACAACGCAGTCTGTCCATTGGCGTCGACTGCTTGGAAGAATTGTGGATTGAAGACGTTTCCAGGTGCAACGTTCCGCGGTCGGTCGGTCGTGTTGTAACCAAAGATGGCAGAGAACTGGGCATCAAATTCGCTCAACGCATCTTCAACCCCACCGACTTGATTGGCCCGGATCAGGCTTCGTGAGGAGATGCGGTTTCCTTGGCCATCGACGGCCAGCGGTTGGCTGCTAGCAGTGGTCGCTACAGTGGCTGGATCCCAAACACTGGGAAGCTGTCCAGGCGTTGCGCTCAGGACTTGAGCAGCGACGCTTCCCGAGTTTGCATTGGCACCGGGAAGAATTCGAAGAATCTTCGAATTGTTCAGCGCCATCGAGACGCAATCCTCAAGCGTCAGATCGACAAAGTTTTCGGGTAAATTGCCTGGACCAAAAGGCTCTGATGCTTGCGTGGCTTCCGGAAGACTCTCGACATAAACATCGGCGTATTCGATGTCCATTGACTGCGCGATGTAGTTCGCTCGCGCCGGGTCGGAAGCAACAAAGAAAGGCTGGGTTGGGCTGCAACCTGTCAGCAGAATAATAGCTAGCTGAATTAGCGCGGCCAGTTTAAATAGTCTTCGGCTCATCGGAGCGAGGTCCTACCAAGTCTGCTACGAACAACCCGGCACACGCTCGATGCCTACGAGGCAAAGAGTCGTATCGTACTTGGCTGCTTTCGCAACGGAATCTTGCTGTCGAACCCCCCTGTCAGAAGAACCCAGTGCATATCATGCACCCTCCACCTTGAGTGGGAATTCCCTGACAAGAGCTTTTATCGTCGCACTTGGCCGCAAACTTTCACTGATCGTTACAAATTAACAAGAAAAGCGATCCGAGTTGCTAGCAAATAGTCATAGCGAGCATTTGTTCATAGAAGCGGAGTCGGCGCAAGCCGCCTGGAGGTATTGCGTAGCGAGCCGCGCGAAGTCGCCGAGGAACATAGGGCTTGCGCCCATTCCGCTTTCAGTAGGGGAACGGGACCGGAGGTCTTGCGCCCATTCCGCTTTCAAAACCGCTAGCGATTGGATTCGACAACGGGACCACCGCCTCGCCCACGGCCGATGGGAATACCGTCGCTAAGAGAAAAAGCGACGGCGATGATGATCACGAGAAAGATCACCAGTGCCGTGTAGCGAATCGTTGTATCCATATAGTATCCAGATCAATTTGGCTTGGTGTGTGACAAAGCCATCAAAGTATATGCCGTGACTAAGTTAGGATCACCTTCCAGCCAGCGAGTCTGAGGATTGACCCAGCTCCCATCCGGTCGCTGCATTGAAAGCAACTTAGAGCGTAGCTCTTTTTTCCAGTCGTGAACCGTTCCGTTGGCATCGGTGAATTTCTCTTCTCCTAGCGCCTGCAGTGCCTTAGACATCGTTTGATAGTAATAGAAAAGTCCTTGCTGATCCATGCCCGGATTCTCTTCTAAACTGTAGTGCTTGCTGAGGAATTCAGAGGCAGCTTTCACACGGGGATCATCCTTGCTGACTCCTGCGTAGATCATGCTTTTGAGACCTGCATAAGTCATCGAGCCGTAAGAACGCAGTCCGCCATTTTCAGCTGTACCCGCTTTGGTTTCGCCACCATTGGCAACCGTGTAGTAGAAGCCTCCGTCGTCGATTTTCTTGGCATGCGGCGAGTCATTGTGTTCTGAATCCAGGTTTTGGCAACGCGATACGAAGGCTAGCGCTTTCTTCATGGCTTCGTCGTCTGAGCCGCGACCTAACTCATGCAATGCGTCGACGAGGTAACTAGTATTCGAGAGGTCGGGACGTTGATGTTTGCCGTAGCCAGCTCCGCCGTAATCTAAGTCGCTGGAAGTTTTGCCTTCGGATTCATCCATTTGGATCCCTTTGACAAATATCTCAGCCTTGTTGACCAGGGCGCTGTATCGGCCATCGTTGTTGGCTTTGGCAAACGCTACCATTGCGATACAAGTGTCGTAGTTTCGGTGAAGTGAGGTTTTTGCATAGATTCCACCGTCAGGCTGAACATGCTTTTTCAAGTACGCCAGGCCCCTGGCGACCACTTCATCCTTCTCCGTCAATCCGACTTGGAGCAACGCTGAGACTACTAATCCAGTTGGTCCGACGCCGGTTGCTCCGGAAAAGGAACCGTCTTCGGCTTGGCCCTTCGCCTTCAAGAAATTAACGCCACGGGCAATGGCTTTGTCGACGGCTGCTTGGTCCGCAACGACTGCTTCCTGATCGGCAGCGCCTGCTGCTTGGGTTGTACCGCCTGCTTGGGTGGCTGCCAGAGCATTTTGAGGGATCGCAATGAGCAATCCAGCCAAAACTGTAGAAACGGGAAGCACTTTTCTCAGGGCATTGGAGTGAAAAACTGCCATGGTCGCGCCTTTGTAAGGAGAAATGATTCTGCTGCCATGCAGCACAATTGGACTCGAATCCCCAAATTATAGATTGAATTCTAGTTTCGAGAATTGCCAGATGCTGGACAAACTCTGACCAGGATTGGCGAAATTACTGCCGAATCTGGTCGCAATTCAGCAGTCAGCGATTGCCGGAACGAGGCAGGTTGGAAAAGTTTGCGACCATGGAATAAAGAGTCGCAAACATCCGGCATTCACCTAGCAAATTTATGATTTGGCCGGATTTTCGCGCAGAAAACGCCCCATTCGTAATGAGCCGCGACGCGTAAGAGAGCGTCCAGCTTACTGCGCTTTGTTTCCTGCGTTTTTCAAGGCCGAACAGCGCGAGTGTGTTCTGGGCAGCTACTAGCATGCCCACATCGGCTTTCAATAACTCGCAATCGTAGTGCGTATCTCCCGGTCCTTCGAGGCAATTTTTATGTGAGCATTACAAATCTAAGCTGGACGCTCTCGTAAGCGGCCGGGTCGAATCGGATTGCCCAGGGCCTCACGGCCAGCGGCTCACCATTGGAGGTCGAAAGTCTCGAGTGGGTAAAACACTGATCACACCGCCTTGCGGAGTGCCAATCGTGGTGGGTTTGAAAACTCCTTTCTCCATCACACCGGCTGCTAGAAATTTCCAGAGTAGATTTAGGATGTTCCCGTCGGCGACTTCCTCGGCCACGGCGTCAACAATCAGCTTATGAGGAATGTTGTCGAAAAAGCCTGCGATGTCCGCATCAAGTGTGATGCGTTCGCCCGCGTTGTGAAAGGACAACAGTCGCTCAATCGCTTTATGACAACTCCGCTGAGGCCGAAACCCGAACGAGCAATCGTGAAACAGCGGCTCAAAGATCGGCTCAAGAA
>JBCCEO010000127.1:0-13915 GCA_039030255.1 Planctomycetota bacterium
AAACTTTTGCTCCGTGCGTTTCGTGATCAACAACTGCTGCGGCTCGTCCGACTTCGCTCCCTCCTGGGAAAACAAATTGCTCGACAAGCCGAAAATCACCGCAAGAGCAATCAAGAAAGAAAGATTCTTAGGTTTCATAATGCATTATTTCGACGATAAGTTGGGGTACGAATATTTGTTTTGTTTCATCCACACTGCCAAAGTAACTTTGCTTCGGTGCCGTCTTCATTCAAGAAGGCATAGCCAACTCCTGCATCACCAAAGTTGATTGAGAATGGGACACCGCACGAATCGAGTTGCAAAAGCAATTGACAGTTTTCTTTGAACGGAAACTCGTCGCCCTGCATGAAGACTGGCGAACCACAAATCTTATTCTCATCAAGTTTCCCTGTTGCCGCATCGGCTTCTTCTTCCGTCATCTTAAAACACTCTTCGTCAGAGATGAATTCGATGTCATCTTCCTCAGTTAGACGGACTGCGAATTCGCAAGTTTCCTGCCGCAAACGATCTTTCCCTTCGACAGAAACCATCTTGAACAACGTTGGGCCTTCGGCCTCGTTTGTAGTCGGAATTGCTGTTGTGCCTGGCTGAAGAATGACTGCATTCTCTCCGCCATCTGGCTCGTAGGTTCCATCAACAAACTCACCATCCTCTTCTTCTGTCATGAAGAGGTAAGCGACGTTCGCTGCAGATTCTAAATCATACTCTTCTCGCAACTCGATCTGTCCGATGAAACGCATTTGATTCCCAGTTTCGCGACTCAATGGCCACGCAGGTTCTTCAACCCAAACTGGTTGGCCGCCAAATTTCGTAAGAGCCTCTGCTTGCGGAGTAGTTGTTTCGACAAATTCAATCAGTTGTTTCTTCGGCATATTGTCTTCCTCGGTTGTCTAACATCCGCTGAACAAATCCCTAGGCTCCGACGTGCGTCTGGCTCACATTACAGTAGTCATCAGCGCGGCTATCATTCAAAATCGAATATACATTTCCAGCAACGACTAAGGTGCATCCCATTGGCTAATCGACCACAACTTGATGACGCCAACATGCCCTGCAGTTGCAAGCGTTTTGCCATCAGGCGAAATAGCAAATCCTCTGACCTGGTCATTCCATCGTCTGGTAGCTAGCACTCGGCCCGTCTTGCCATCACGTTTCTGAATCGTTTCGTCCCGGGTCACCGTGAACAAAAGCGAACCATCGGGAGAAAACAACGACGTCTCAAAGCAGCGGGCATACGGTGGTGTCTTGCGTTTCCAGATTTCGGTGCCGCTATCGACATCCCACAGCCGAATTGTCCGATCCCAGCTACTCGTTAAAAACGCTTTACTATCGGGCCGGAACGTGACATGCGGTGTCATTTCGCCGTTGTCATGGGTCTTCCTGTGCTTGACTCGCAGAGATTTGCCGTCAAATCGGTAAAGAGTAACGCCGCCGCGATATTCCCCCGTCGCCAACCAATCACCATCGGGCGAGAACGCGACAAACATTGCATTGGATTGGGCAGGTGCTTGTGCCTCAGCGACTTGTTGCCAAGTTTCACAATCCCAAACAAGAATCGATCCATCATAATTCGCAACGCCAGCGGCGAGATAACGACTATTGGCCGAAAAATTGACACCAATGACTCGGTCGGTCGGCTCTTTCAAGACAGCAGCAACCTCGCCTGTCGCTACGTGCCAAATGTGCACTGTTTGGTCTCGCGACCCGGACGCCACATATTTGCCATCGGGCGAGAATGCGAGACGAAAGATATCTTGTGCATGCCCAGCAAAGGTACGCACGAGTTTCCCAGACTCAACATCGAACATACTCACGAACTTGTCACCACAAGCAGCAACATGTTTTCCGTCCGGCGAAAACTGTACGCATTGCAACTTGCCATCGCCAACATCAATTACTTGTGCTGGCACGAAACGGCTCGGCTTGGAATCGTCAGCCGCGATGGCAAAAGAAACAACGGACAATGGAACGAGCAGGCTTAACAGAGTTTGCTTTATCGGCTGCATTGAGACTACCTTAGAATCGCAGGGAAAGTATCGTCGGCAAGGAATTGATGATTGGACTGTAGTAAACGATTGGCTACCCGCTGTCACTCGGCTCGTCCAGTATTAGCTCACTCCGATCAGCATCTGGCAAGGCGTCTCGAATTGGAGCTGCCGTTTTCCATAGTATGTAACCAATCACAGCAACAACCACCAAGACAATCCACTCTGTCGGCCAGGGGAGCATGGCGGGACTGCCTGGAATCAACATCGCGCCCAAAATAAAGAGCGAACCCAGCGCCGCGGCAATTGGCAAAACGTGTTGATAACCGAATGTTGTGACCTGCGTGTCTTTGCGGATCTTGCGAAGCGAAGAGGCCACGCCAAGGAAAGCAATGGTGATGCACATCGAGCCCACGTTCACGAGAATAAGTACTGCGGCTTTGCCCAGAAATGCACCGATGAAAGTAAACGCTGCCGAAAACCAAATTGCGGTCGTCGGAGTACCGTACTTTGGATGCGTTCGACCGAAAGCGGGATGGAGAATGTGCCCGCGTCCCAACGCGAACAGCACTCGACTGGCCGAAAGAAAGAATCCATTCCAGCTAGTAAGCAGACCGATCAGCCCGACGGTCAGTACAACACGAGCCCAAAAGCTAGAGCCAAACGCGGCTTCGAAGGCAGCCGCAGTAGGCAGAGGCATGTCGATAACGGAACTCCACTTCGTCGCCATGCCGACACTCATGAAAACCAAGCCGTAAAAAACAGTCGAGCCAACAATGGCTAGAACAAGCATCCGCCCCAGAGCATGAGCCGGAAAGCCCTCGGCCCGCTCCTCTGCGGCTTGAGGGATCGTATCGAACCCGACATACCAAAACGGTACCGTTACGAAGACTGCCAACATACCTCCCATTGCAGTCCACGATTCTGTCGGACCAAAAGCCGGAGTCAAATTTGCTACATCGCCTTGACTAAATCCCGCGATAACAAAAGCAGCCGCAAAAAGAATGAGCAGCCCAGTCAGGCCAGTTTGAATCGTGGTCGCAATTCCAACTCCTCGTAAGTTTATGCCGGTAATGAAGGCCGTGAACACAAATGCGAGAAGCAAATGCGAACCATAAACGGTGGAGCCGTTGAACTCGTAAAGCGGCCAAGCATCGACTTGAATCAGATAGGACAAGACAATGCCCACCGACACAGCCTCGAATGCAGACACAGACAGATAGCCGATGGCCAAGCACCAGCCGATGACAAAGGCCTTATCGGTTCCATAGGCTTTGTAGGCATAGGCAACTTCTCCGCCGGTTACCGGTAGCAACTTCATGGCTTCCGCATAACACATGCCGATGACGATCATCAGCCCAGCCCCAAGGACGAAGGCGAGCGTGGTTCCTACCGGTCCTGCCTGCTCAAAAAGACTCTTCAAGCCCGTGATCCAGCCAACTCCAATCATGGATCCAAAGGCGAGCGAGAAAAATCCTAAACGCCCGATTGCTTGGGCAAGTTTTGGACGTTGATTCATGCGGGACTGTTTTCAAAATGGGGTTTGCGTTGCTGCCATGGAGCGGCTTCTTCTAGCTGCCCTGCCAACCGAAACAGAGTCGATTCTTCACCAAAGCGTCCCATAAACTGCATACCGATCGGTAATCCCGACGCGGACGAGTGAAGCGGAACGGACATCGCAGGCTGGCCAGTCCAATTCGCAAGTGGCGTACTAGGAATAAACTCCAGCAACCCGTCAACGACTTCCTGCGCCCAACCCGTCAAAGTAATCTTCCCGTGCGGAATGGGAGGCGTTGCGATCGTCGGGGAGAGTATTACATCAATGTCTTGCTGGAATTCCCCCATGCTTCGAGCCGCTTCAAAGAATGCTGCCCTGGCATCTTCGACCTGCACCCCGGTGTAATTCAAAGCGTAATCATAGTAGTACTTCGTCACAGGCTCCAAGTCTCCTTCACGCAGCTCACGTTTCAATTCAGCGAGTCGCTTTAAGACGGTGCGTCGAATGGAGACTAATACGACAATACCATGCGAGGTCCGTAGCTTCTCAAACTCAAAGCGTTGAGCAAATTCCTCTGTTCGATCCTCGATTTTGTGCCCCAAGGATTCACAGAGCTTGCATGTCTCCTTGAGCGCCTTCTCGCAGTCGGGATGAATCTTGGTCGTGGGCGGCATGGTGGATACCAGGGCAATCCGCAATGATTTCGGCGCTTTGGTAACTTGGCTGAGAAAGGTATCTTTCTGATGGGGTGCATGATAACTAGCACCTTTGCTTGGCCCCGATGAAACGTCTAACAAAGCGGCGCTATCGCGAACGCTGCGTGTAACGGCATGCAGCGTGGCCAAGCCACCCCAAGCCTCGAACTTGCCGGGCCCCAAGGGCACACGAGCACGCGTTGGCTTCATGCCGAATAGGCCACAACAAGCTGCCGGAATGCGAATGGAACCGCCACCGTCACTGGCACTCGCCATCGGTGCACTCTCAGCAGCCACAGCCGCAGCACTTCCTCCCGAGGAGCCACCAACTGTTCGATCGAGTCCGAAGGGATTTCGAGTTATTCCCCCTTGTACTGATTCGGTCGTTGGCAAGATCCCAAGTTCAGGAACTCGCGTGCGGGCGAAGGGAACCAAACCTGCTTCATAGTAGCGTGATACGGCAGTGCTGTCGGCCTGAGCAACCCGACCTTCAAAAAGTCGCGAACCGAAATCAAATGTTTCGCCTTCAACGGCAAAACTCAAATCCTTCACAAGCAACGGCACACCATGAAACAATCCCGCGGGTAGTCCTGCTTTGATTCGATTTCTGGCAGCCTCTGCCATAACGCCTGCGATCGCGTTGATCGTCGAGTCAACTTCAGACAGCCTTCGCAGCGCCGCGTCGAGAAGCTCGCTCGCAGAACATTGTTTGCTCCGCACTAACTCCGCCAGTGCCAACCCATCGTGCTTCGCATACTCTTTGTGAGTCAATGCGCCTCGTCCCGCGGCATAGGCAGAGCGCGCAAGTGCCAGCCCTCCGAGACTCGCACAAGCAGAGTAAACTGCTTTGCGACGCGTTAGACGTGCTTTCATTGCTTGTACTCCTTAACGCTTATTGTCATGGTCTTCTTTCGCTCTGTCGAAAGCCACGCCCTCAATTTTAACCGTCTTCTATCATCTGCCCGTGAGCCATGACGATAACCGGCCGGAGTCGTCAGCTAGGCGGCTAAAGCCTGCACTCCAGCGATTGTGCCCGTGGACTTAAAGCCACGGCTCAGTTGCAAAAACGGCGCGAGTTTGAAACGCAGAATTACTGCCAGCTGGAGTTGTTATACTCGCCGAATCAATCTCAACAAATATAGCTGGAAATCGCATGCAAATTCCTACTTCAAGTGCATTGTCCCAGGTTTGGAGCCGTATTCATCCAGTTCCGATCGTCCGCGGCGAAGGATCTTATGTATTTGATTCGGGCGGAAATCGTCTCCTCGATTTCACTTCGGGGATCGCTGTCACCTCGACGGGGCATTGCCATCCCCGCGTAGTAGAAGCGATCTCAGCACAAGCATCCCAACTGATCTTTGGGCAAATGAACTGCATGTTGCCCGATATTGTTTCGCGCTATGCAGAACAACTTCGCAGCCGAACACCCGACTCGATCGAGTCCTTTTTTTTCTCCAACAGCGGTGCCGAAGCAGTCGAAGGGGCTATCAAGCTTGCCAAAGTCGCGACGCAGCGAACCAATGTCATCGCCTTTGATGGCGGATTTCACGGACGTACCGCGCTTACGATGGCCCTGACCAGTAGCAAAGGCATTTATCGCTCCGGATATCAACCGCTTCCATCCGGAGTTTTCTTCTCGCCCTTTCCAGCTTGTTTTCGCTACGGATGGGACGAAGAACAAACTGTGGACTTTTGCATGGAGCAACTGCGGCATCTCTTGAAGGCTCGAACGACAGCCGCCGAGACTGCTTGCATAATTGTCGAACCAGTGCTTGGAGAGGGAGGCTTTATTCCGGCGCCAACTTCGTTCATAGAGCATTTGCGAGAGATCTGCGATGAGACTGGAATCCTACTCATTCTCGACGAGGTCCAGTCGGGTTTTGGGCGTACTGGAAACATGTGGGCCCACGAGCCAAGTGGCGTTCAGCCTGACATCTTGGTGCTGGCGAAAGGAATTGCCTCAGGGATGCCACTTTCTGCAATTGGAGCTTCCGATCATCTTATGGAGAAATGGCCGCCTGGCTCTCATGGAGGAACCTACGGCGGAGGAAATGCCATTTCGATGGCCGCGGCACTAGCCACACTGGAGGTCATTGAGGAAGAAGACTTGGTCCATAACGCAAGAGTGCAAGGCGATTACTTGAAACACCAGCTGACTGAAATCTTAGAACCGCTTCCAGACACCGACATTCGTGGGCCCGGACTGATGATAGGCGTCGAGCTAACTCACAACGGGAAGCCCAACGCAAGGCTGACATCCCAGCTTCAGCAAGCCTGCCATGACGCCGACTTGATGCTGCTTACCTGCGGAACGGACTCCAACGTCCTTCGCTGGCTTCCGCCTTTGACAGTCTCCCGTGACGAAATCAATGAAGGATTATCGATCTTTGAAGCAAGTTTGCGAAAAGTAGCACTACAATGAACAGGCCCGTCCAGTTGTTAGTTACCCTCTCATTACGAGCGGGCCCACGCGAAGCGGGCCCACGCGAAGCGGGGAGTCGAAGAGTTCTGGCAGGGTCGGCCCCCAAGCGACGGCGAGGGCTGTTTATCCGCCAAACTCCTGCTCCCTACAAAAAATTATTACCGCAAGTAAGCCGACATGAAACGAAACAGTGCTTTTACCCTGGTCGAGTTGCTTGTTGTCATAGCCATTATCGGGATTCTCGTCGGTCTTCTGCTTCCCGCCGTGCAGGCCGCCAGAGAGGCTGCGAGACGCATGCAATGCTCGAACAACATGAAGCAACTAACCCTGGCCGCCCTGAACTATGAATCTGCCTATCGAGCCATGCCCGCCGCTCGCTTTTCCGGTGCTCCAGAACCACTGCTGAACGTGCTTCCTGGACTCGGCATTAGTCATCAAGACACCGGCTTTCTGATGACCCTACTGCCGTACATCGAACAAACAAACCTCTACAATCAATTCAATACTGCGACCAGTACATTCCGCTTGCAGCATGCAAGTGTTGTCTATACGGCCTTGGATGTGATGAGCTGCCCATCCAGTCTCGGAAACGGCGAACTGGAGGGAATCTTCGACGCGCGAACTGGGGAAGGTCCGATCACGGCATTAACAGGAGATTACACGGGAAGTATGGGATTCATTGAAGGTTCTCCCTTTCCTTCGATGCCCGCCAGCAAGAAGATAGGCAGCGTTCCCGTGTTTGTTCATGGCCAAGGAAAAACCAAATGGAATGTCGGCAAGTTCACGGACGGCATGTCCAACACGATTTACATGTGCCAATCTGCGGGACAAGAAATCTACTACCGAGCTAATGGTGATTTCGGAACTGTTCCTTACCCAACCTGGATGGCTGACTTTCCTCCGCAACTAATCCTCGATGAACGCCGCGACTATGCGAGCAACACGGCCAATTTAACTCAGCTTGGCTACTTTGCCTCGTGGGCAGGCATTAGCTCGTTCCCATTGCGAGCTTGGAACGCAAACACGACTCAGTACGGTTCTCCTTTTGTGGACTCTAGCGAATACTTCCGCATCATCAATGCGACCAATGCTTATCGCTCGCCATTCTCCTTCCACACCGGCTTATGCATGACCTCCCGCGCCGACGGAAGCGTGCACACACTCAGCGACACCACCGACTGGAGAGCCCTTTTCGCCCTGGTCAGCTCCAACGGCGGCGAAACATTAGAAACGCCTTAAGGCCGACACCTGCGGAAAGAACGCTTTGTTGCATCAGACATCAAGGCTTGAGGAGATTAAGAACTTCTATGCTTTGATCCAGAGAATTCTTTATCTGGCTCACCGCGGTTTTCTTATTGCCTCGGTACAAAAAGATTTTGTCGTCGTGAGCAAAAACGGTCCATCCATTTTCGTTTTCGAATAGCTTGAGCACATCATTTCCGAAACGCTTACGGATTGCTACCTCGTCGTGCCCCAGTAGTAGGTATTTGCTTGAGAACTGCGGATGGGAATCGAAATTGATGTCACTAAGGCCGCTCATCGAGAGAGCCAGCTTGATGCCTGCGTGTTCCGGCGTCATAAAAAAGTGAGGCAGATTGAGTTGATCTGAGCTCAACATGGCGACCGTGACTTCTAAGTTTCTTTCCTTATAAATTCTCGTGTAGTCCATGATCACGATCTCAATGCCGTCCTTGTGACCCCGCATAACATTCGAAACACTGCCGGGTGATCTGGGAGGAATGAGATATACCTCTTCCAACTGAGCGACAAGGGGCTGCTCATCGGCAGATGAGTACTCAAAGCCGAATTCGCGCGCAAGGCTCTCCATTGCCTTCTTACGTCGCGCCTCCATCAAGTTGACTGCAACGAAAACAATAACGAGCATGGCAATAAATCCGATCAAGATCCATAGTCTTGGGTCGTATATCATCGTCCCTCCTAAATTGGTCGAGAGTTACCATGGTCCGCGATTGACAGCGTTAATATGCCTAGGCCGGGAATTCGCGTGTTTGGGACGCAGATTGCAGAAATATTTATTTGTCTAGACAATCAGCAGCATTCGGAATCCCCCGAAGCACCTCGGAATATGACTCGAAGCGGCGGATCATCCGCAGCGACAAACTGCGGACTCCAATAGGAAGTAGAAGGGAATCGCTCGGAGTGGATGATCCCAAGGAATCGGGAAGATCAAAAAATGGGGGCTTCCTGCGGACACCAACAGTGATCGTGAGCAGGAAAGTAATCATGAGCGGTTAGGGCTTCCCTGCTTAACTGATACCAAAGGACTTTTTCCTACGATTGCTTTGAGGTTGTCTTCTGACGCGCATGCCTGGTTTCTGATTTTTCTTTGGACGTGTTTCAGCACCTCGACGTTGAGATCCACGATTCGTGCGCGCGATTCGTTGCGAAAGGTTGCAAGCTCGTTGCGATACGCGCGTACAGAATAGCACCAATTTGTGATACTACTCAGTCTCCTGACATCTACTTTTTGATTGCGGGGTAGCGGCGTAAGCCTGCTAAGCTGACTTTGCCATATAACTCGTCATTAGGTCTTTGTACTCCGAGATGTACCCAGTCAATAATCCTCCAAGGCCCTCGATATCGTTTCTCCAATCTCGATGCAGTTCGCACGTGACCGCAAACCAGTTCATCAACTGCACCCCTGCAGCTGACATTCGCGACCACGCAGCGTCTCGTATGGCTGTATTGAAAGTCCCAGAGGCGTCTGTAACGACGAATACTTCGTAACCAGCTTCGACAGCTGACAGTGCAGGGAACACAACGCAAACATCAGTAACTACTCCGGCGATAATCAGCTGCTTCTTCCCAGTAGCCTTTACCGCTTCGACAAAATCCTGGCTGTCCCAAGCGTTAATCTGCCCGGGGCGTGCAATCATAGGTGCATCGGGGAAAGTCTCTGTTAGCTCTGGAAGAATTGGCCCATTGGGTCCATCTTGAAAACTCGTCGTCAATACGGCGGGAAGTTCAAAAAACTTGCCGACGGCCGCTAACGCCTGAACGTTGTTTCGAAACTCTGTCGGTGTGTAATCGTGGACCAGGGAAAGCAGGCCCGCCTGATGGTCAATCATGAGAAGGGCTGCGTTGTCTTTATCAATCCGCTTATATGGTTTTGGGCCGTTCATTTGGCTCTTCCTTTTTGCATAAATTTCTAATCCACAACAACTTGTTTTAACAATAGTTGTTGCAACGCATAAATTAGCAAAAAAAACATTACTCTTCAATAGCTGCACGGGCCTTCATCAACAAACGATTCAAATCGGCCATCTCTCGCTTACTTAGGTGCCCTAGTGTTTCACGGTGCAATTCAATTATCGGCTCATCCAGCTTGTCGACAAGTTTTTTGCCAGCCGGCGTAAGAACAATATTCACGACACGGCGGTCTTCGATTGCACGTTCCCGCCGTACACACCCTAACTTCTCAAGACGGTCCAGAAGTCGCGTCACATCTGATTCACGGGTCACCATTCTGTCGCCAATTTCCGAGCAAGGAAGGCCGCACCCACTTCCTCGCAAGATTCGAAGAATATTGTAAAGAGGAAGGCTCAGTTTATGCTGCTTGAGCAGCTTGTGAAACGGACCAATCAGAACGCTGCAGGTCCGCTGCACATTCAAGTTCAATTCTTCCTGAGGAACTTCAAATGGCTGTTGCTTCTTCAACTGAGATTGGAGTGAGCGTTTCATTCGAGCATTATATCTTCATGCGATTCCTATGTCAGCACGCATTAAAGTCATGCGTGTTCACAGTTATCTAAACGGTGGCTCCCCTCTTCGCTTGATATTTTCCGTTTAGAAAGACTTGCTGTCGCTTCGCAGACCTTCACCAGCATCCGCCATTCATGCGCCCGATGAGCCGGCCGCGAGCCATTTCTCCAACCAGACGGTCATAACAATTAGGCTAGGCTTGCTTTGCCAGGGGCCTAGGTAGATCTCGCAACCAGAAATGGTGACGACGGCCTGCTTGCTGGCCTTGTGAAAGCGATACTTGGGAACACTCTTGCTGATTCTTGGCATTACGCCTGCTCCTATGCTGGAGAGCCAAAACGGTATTTTCCGTTTTGAAGAAAGGAGCTGAAGAGACATGAACTCTGCAGTCCTTGCTAACCAACACCCTAAGTAGATTTCAGACTCGCAATCTATTCTTGCAATCTATTGAATCGATTTCGCAATATCCCAAGTCAGCGAAATGCGCGGAAAAACAGCCCGTCGCTAATCCAGCGTTGGGCGGCCACTATGTATCGTCGGTCTATCACATAGATCGCGCCGAAGCAGCCAAGATCGGACTGTCTCAAAGCTTTGGCAGGAACGAAAACGACATTTGGACTCTCCGTTGCAACTGCAGGAGTGGCCACAATAAGAAGTAGGATCCTTTGCGCGATGGACCGCATTTTGCCAACTCCAGTTATGGCGAATCCCGGGAACGAAGAAAAGCAAAAATTTCACATGGAATATTGATCAGTTTCTGCACCAATTATTGCATGTACCGTGGGGAGTCGGCCGCTCCTCATCTTTGGAATGTGCCTGGGAAGGGATTTCCGCAAAGGCGGTTGCATCAGAACGAAGCAGCCAAGGCAGTCCAGACCAAAGATCTGAGCCGACGATCTGCGGTCATTCATTTTTTAGCTCCTACCGAGTGTTTCCGTGCTATGAATAAGCCAACGAACAGTTGGAAACGCGTCCAAGAGATCTTTTTTGAAGCAATTGAAAAAGACGAAGCCGCGAGGCTCCCTTATATTCAAAACGCATGTGGTGACGATGCTACGCTCTTCACTGAGGTCGTGACACTGATCGATGCTTACTCGACGGTACCCGGTGATCTAGACGCTTCACCCATTAATATGGAAGCCAATGAGATCTCCATTCCTGCGGACGCCGTTCCAGGCTACGAGTTGCTTGAAGAAATACGCAGGGGCGGGCAGGGGATTGTTTTTCGTGCCAATCAGATAGCCACGAAACGCACGGTAGCCATTAAATTTATGCTGACGGGTGCTCTTGTGTCACCATTGATGCGGCAGCGTTTCCAACGCGAGATAGAACTTGCCAGTCGGCTGCGGCACCCGGGCATCGTTCCAATTTTTGACGGAGGAATGGCGCAAGGACATCCATTTTACGTAATGGAATATGTAAAAGGGGAGCAGTTGGACGAATACGTACTGCGCCGGGATTTGTCTGTTGATCAAATTGTGCTCTTGATTACGAGACTCTGTGACGCAGTTGCAGCAGCGCACAAGCAACGAATTGTTCACCGCGACATAAAGCCGTCCAATATCCTCGTGACAGAAGATCGAGAGATTCACGTTTTGGATTTTGGTTTAGCTCGCGCATTGAGTGGCGACACGCTCGAGACACTGTCGCTTACGGGGCAGATTATGGGCACTCTGCAGTACATGAGCCCTGAGCAGGCATGCGGGCAGCAGGATTCCGTAGGACCACCGTCCGACGTCTACTCGATTTGCCTAATCGCTTATGGCTTGTTGGCAAGCGAACCGGCCTATCGGCTAGAGGGCACTTTCCAAGAAAACTTGGCAACAATTATCGCTTCCAATCCGAGTCCTCTGAGCACTCGCATCAAGTCGATTTCTCCCCTGTTGAGCACGATTATTCTTAAGGGGCTCAGCAAGAGTCCAGAAGATCGCTACGTGGATGCTTCTGAACTGGCGGACAAACTTCGAGGCTACCTCGGCGGGGCATCGATTCGTTACAGTAGGATTCATCAGTTCGTCAGCAAATCTTGGAAAACGGCTTTAGCTTTTACAATGCCGGTGGCGTTATTTGCCGCATTTGTAGGCTGGGCGTTTTGGGCGGGTACACAACCAAGCCAACGGCCAAGTAATGATCCGCTTGCGGCTCTCTCGCCAGGCGAGTTCTACACTCAATTTCAATTGCAGTCTCAGATTGATGCACTGCATGAGATTACACGAGAAGGTATTGAAGGAAAGCAACTCTTGGACAGCTTCCAAATCAGATTCGACGCAATCTCGGTTGACGATTTCGAGGGCCTTTCGAAAGAATCATCGGCTGACTTAGGCCTGCTTCTTTCAGTCCGCGATTATCTTAAATCGACCCCGCTCCGCGCGGATGTACTGCAGCGAATGGAAGCTGCTCGCGAATCACCTCCGAGCTCATTTCACTTAGCCGGGGGGCGCACTCGGGAGATTCAAATCGCACTCCTTAAAGCTTGGCTTCTGCGAAATGGTTCGTAGAAACTATTCTTGTTGCAAATTCAAGTTTGTGCGTGTACATCTACGACTTTCACGTGGTTTATCCGAGTTTAACTCTCATCTATGAATTCGTATCGGTTCGGGTCATCTCTCGGTGGAGCCAAGCTTTAGCAAACTTCCACTCCCTGGTAACAGTAGCGGTAGAAATGTCGAGTGCAGACGCAATGTCCTCGACGCTCAGCCCTGCAAAGTAGCGCATCAAAACGACTTGGGCCTTACGAGAGTCAATTGCTTCTAGCTTCTCCAGCGCGACGTCGAGAGTCAGCAGCCAGTCCGGCTCCGGTTCATTCAATGAAAATCCTTCATGGAATGAATGCCGAACCATCTTCCCACCGTGCTTTTCGGACTTTTTACTTTTTGCCCGGTTGATTAGGATCTGGCGCATCGAGCGGGCTGCTGCTCCAAAAAAGTGAGCCCGATTCTCCCAAGTAGGCTCTACACCACCAAAAAGTCGGATATAAGCCTCATGAACCAGAGCGGTGGGCTGCAGTGTTTGGGCAGATTTTTCTTTGGCCATCTGAGACTGTGCAATACGTCTCAATTCTTCGTAAACCAAAGGCAGTAATTCCTCTGGCACCGTATCTGATTCCGCTGCCCCCTGAAGAATCTTCGTCAATTCATTTCGGTCGTTCGGATCTGGTTCGATACTTGTCATTTTCTACTGCCGCTAAAGCCCAATTCAATTCTGGGAAATAAGGACAGATTTGCAAACTCTACAGCAAAGATTCTCCTCAATTTCTGCCTGCGAAGCAGCAAGCTTTCCGCAAATCCACTCCAACTTCTCGCTTCGTTCTTGAGAGGGGTATGCAAGAAATCCCGGACCAGTTGCTTGCCTTTAATGGAACGGAAGACGTCTGATTTCGAACAAGAATTCGGCAAAAAATCACTCGCTTTCCCGTTTTGTTGATTCGTCCGATGCCCAAAGCCTGCATGGAGAAGTGTGGGGCTTGAGCTTCTGTCTGGCAGTTTCTCCCCGCGTCCTTGATCAGAGCCGGGGCAGCTCGGCTTGAAAACGTTTTCTTGATTGCCATTCGGCAGCCACAAGTTCTTTAACACTAGGCCAAGTGCATGTTTCG
>JBCCEO010000128.1:0-13867 GCA_039030255.1 Planctomycetota bacterium
ACCCAGATCGTGTCTGCTATAAGTTACTGCCATGACCACTGTGTTTGGTAAGAAGTTTGAACCATCTTGATGATAAGGGTCATCCCTATAGGACCGGCTCATGAGTTTCTTCAGGCGAACGGTCTTCTAATCAATCTGCTTGGCATCTCCTTTGAAGAACAACTGTTGTGCACTTGGAATCTTGCGAAATGTAACATACCGTATTTTCCCGGTTGTATGTCGACCCCCGTACAAGTCAACCCCCTTTTTGAGAAGCGTACATTTTGGTTTTTAAACCAGTTATAATCCGGTTGTAGGTCAACCCCCCTTTTTTCAGTCGATTTTGGCCAATGTTCATACAGAACTTCTATTCTGTAGACTTTCTCGCTCAGAGGCCCAGCGGCAATGGCATTTTGATTGCTAACCATTGCCCCAAGGCTAAAGACACATACTGCCGCCAGGCTTGCGAAGTTTGAGCGGTACATTTTTGCTTCTCCTTGTCTACATGTTGATGCCAACAAAGAGATTGTTTTTTTGCGCGACTTGTGGACACAGCTTTGCGGATTTAGACACCGCAATCTAGAAATAAGATTACGGAAACGCAAAGACATTCCCATGATAGCGAACTCATGCAAGTCGCTTGACGATCGAGCTCGCCATTGAACCGCCGCTCGGCCATTTGATATTTCTACAAGATCTTTCTCGGGTAGTCTCGCAACGAAACGAGGACCACACAACAATCACATGCACTCACGATGACTAACTTCCTCCGTATTAGTCTCGTGAAACGACTGCAACCCAATACGCAGGTCGTCTAGATGAATTTTGCCAATGAGCTATGATGTCAGTGGAAGGTATTAAAACGCGAAGGTGATAGTGTCTTACGAGGCATTAGAGGGATTTTCTTTGTGTCGATTCGATTATTGGGATTTCGAGAGTTTCGCATTTTTCTCCAGCTGTTCCTTTGCGCCCTGCCACTCGTTGGCTCACAACCCCTCTTTGGCGCTCAAACCAGTGACGAGCCTGAAACAGGCGGACTAGGTGTTGAGCAAGGCCTCCGTCTTCGCATCTATTGGATTGGCAGCGGAATTTCGCCCGGCCTACCGCTGCAAACAGGCCAGTCTCCTAACGTAGATATGACCGTGCCAGGTGTCACTGTTGAATCTGGTACCAGTTTCCAGGATGACCAGGCAATCACTGACAAGAAAAGTGAAAAGATCAGCAATGAGTACATTGCCGAGTGGACGGGGTGGTTCAAATCAGAGCGAACGGGCCGTTGCTCCTTCAAGTTCAATACGAGCGCGGATGTCAAGCTTTCGCTAGGAGGAACAAACATTGGCACGCGACAAATCAAACTCAAGCAAGGCTGGTACACTTTTCGACTCGTGCAAACTGTCTCCTACAACAATCATCAACCCATAGAATTGATGTGGGCGTTTGAAGACGAGACCCCAAAGACGATTGATTCTAGCCAACTGCGTGCACCCGCGTTCTACTTCCGACCGACCCAAGGCGGCAAAAAGCAGCTGTCCAGACGCGGTGCGCGTCCAGGCCTTGGCCAGAAACTGACGTCCTTGCACCCGGGTTACCGCGTGACCAACATCCGGCCAGGCGGGATGGAGATGCCCGTCGGTGGACTCGGCATGCTCTCCGATGGACGCCTCGTTGTCGCACGTTTCGACGCAACCACGCTCAAAGCCCCACTTCCCTCCGAGCAACCAAACGGTGAGCTGTGGTTGATCAGCAACCCGACCAGCGATGTCCCAGCTGAAATCACGGGCGAAAAGATCGCAAAAGACCTTTTCGAACCCTCAGGCCTGAAAGTCATCGATGACGCGATTTACGTCAGCCAGCGAAGCGAGCTCAGCAAGTTCACTTACAACCCGGAGACAAAAGCCTGGGATAAATCCGTGGTTGCATCAGGCTGGGAGACCTACGACTTTCACCAAATCAGCGCAGGTCTACCGTGGATACCAGGGCCAACAGACGAGCACCCAGGATTCCTTTATATGTCTCGCGGCGCGGGCTTGGGGCAGGGCAGGAATCCACCGGATCATGCTTCTGTCTGGCGTATCGACCTGAGTAAAGAAGCAGGCCAAAACGTTGAGGTCATCACCGGCGGACATCGAACTCCTAACGGCTTGGGGCTCGACAAAACTGGCGAGTGCTTCGTGATCGACAATCAAGGTGGCTGGACCCCAGCCAACAAGATCAACCATGTGCAGCAGGGAAGATTCTATGGTTTCTACCTCAAGGATCAAACGCCGTACACATATCCCGCCCCCTTTCAACCTAAAGTGCAGGACGGCGTTACTGACGTGACTCCAGCTGCAATCTTGATGCCCCAAGATGACATCGCAAACTCGCCGACGCAACTATTGATGTTTCCGGAAGGACATCAGTTCGATGGACAAATGGCGCTGGCCGACATGCGCTACGGTGGACTCAATCGCGTGATGCTTGAAAAGACAGAAGGCGTTTACCAAGGCTGCGTAATGCGGTTTACACAAGGACTTGAGGCCGGGCCAAACCGAGTTCATTTCGGTCCCGACGGTTCCCTCTATGTTGGCGGCATCGGCGGCAATCACGCTTCGACTTGGTACTGGGTCGATCCTCAGGGAAAGCCGACTTTCCAAGGGCTGGAAAGACTCACACCTACCGACGAAAAAGTCTTCGAGATCAAGAGCATGCGAATTACGTCAAATGGCTTTACGCTGAACTTCACCCAGCCTGTGCCAAAGGCCACACTAGAAGCCACAGCCAACTACTCGCTCAAACAATGGATGTATCGAGCATCGAGCGACTACGGCGGCCCAAAGATCAATCTGCAGATTCTGCAAGTCTCCAATGCCGAGGCTTCGAAGGACCGAAAAACTGTCACGCTCACGGTTCCAGGCGTAAAAGAAGGTTATCTAGTCCACCTCACAACGGATCCCGTCTCTGTCGACGGCGAAGCCATTTGGTCCGGCGACGTCTGGTACACCGTCAACCGCATTCCACGCTAATGCGACTGCCTCAAATTGGTTTTTGCGCGTCAGGACACAAGCAGCTATTTCAGCCAGTTTTCTGGGATTTCAAGCTCCGAAATCCAAAAGCCATTTTGGATTGCTTCTCCGGCGATAAACAGCGATTCATCGATCCACTCGAACTTAGTGATTGGCGTCCGCCCCGATATTGTTGGGCTCATGAGCTCTCCCGTGGACGCACTTCGGAGCTGTACGCTGCCTCCCTCCGTCAGCGTCGCGAACCACTGACCGTCGGGCGAAAAACGACAATCCGATACTGGTGCACCCGAGTTGAATTGCGAGACGACCTTGCCTTCCATCGACCAGAGCAAATTCGTTCCTTTCTCCCCACAACTCAAAACGCGATTACGGGCGGGACTTAGGGCGAGTGCCAAGAGTCTTTCACTTGTCGGTAGTGCGTCACCGCGAGGCTCCCAAGTTCCATCCTTGGCTCTCTCATAGATATAGATGCGGTCGCTCGTCGCAACCAGAATAAACTGTTCGAAGGCAACCATAAGTTCGGGACGCGCATGCTGCTCGAACTGAGCGACTTCTGATCCTTGTTTATTCCAAATACGAAGTCGATAGTCCCAAGAGATCGCTGCAAACTCGCCACGGCCCACAAATCGCGAGTCCACGACCCAATTTGGAAGTTGCAGGGTACTCTCAATCTCTCCGCTTGCTACATCGCCCATCGCAACAGTGTCGTTGAAGTTATTCGCGATCCATTTCGTTCCCTCAGCATTTAACCGTGCATCGCGAAGATAGATGTCCAGCAAAACGGGCTCACGCACATATTCCAGAGTCTCACGATCCACAACGTGTAACCGATGCTCATCACCGTCGCTAACGATGTACGCGATTCGTGATTCGCTTGCGTTCGTGCCAAAGGAAATCTGGCTAACCTCGGAAGGCAGATTCAAGGCTGTCGCAGCTGGACTGGCGTTAATCTGGGGCAAGGACCGGCGCACAAAATTGGCCGAGGGTGTCGCCAACGCCACGACAGCTTCTATCTTGCCGTTGCTTTTTCTCAGGAGTTGCCGAACGCTTCCGTTATCTGCTGTGGTTACATCGAAGAACGAAGGGAGATGCCAAATCCAAGTAGTGTTTGCATCTCCCGTCCTGGATCGCATTCTCACCGAGCCATCGTCGACCCATCTGGCCGAGTAGAGTGTCTGCTCAATGGGAATATTGGGAGTTGTTGGTTGGAAATCAGTGAGCCTCCATACCCGTGCACTATTGCCCGCTCCGACAAGCAGCTGATCCTCGACACCAAAGTCAAGTGAAACAATCGCGTACTCGTGCCACATCACGAATCCTTTGCGAGCGATTGCCATTCCTTTCTCTGGGGCAGCACTGCTATCGGGGATCTCCCAGAGATAAACACCGCCACGATCATCCCCAACCACCAGAGTTCGGCCATCTTCAGAGAAACTAGCTACCGTTGGCTCACCTGCAATCGTATTGTCTAGGCGAACTTCAATTCCGCTTGAGATATGCCACAGCCGGATCTCACCCGTGACTGCTCCTGCCGCCGCCCATTGGCCATTGCCGCTGACGGCAAGTGCATCCACGGTCCACCAGCCAAGCTGCTTCGGCTCAATCCAGATTGGTTCGAGATCTGGCAAAGAATAGGCAAATAATCGTCCGGGGTTCGTTGCGGCAACTAGTACAGATCGATCACGGTCGGTACTTGCTGAATAGACCCATGAAGTACGGTTTTCCGCCAACGGAAACTCGGCTGAAGCCGCTCTCTCGCCCTTTTCCAGATCCCAGACGACGATCTCTCCGTCCCATCCAGTCATGATGAGGTAGCGATCTTCGGGCGAAAACCACATATTAGTTAGGCGTTTGCTGAATCCAACGACGATAGTTTCGAGGTGTTCTCGTGTGAGGTCATAAAGCTTGATTTCAGGGTCGTTGTTGCTGCGATCACAAATTTCAATGGCGAAAATTGTTCCCGACTTGTTTCTGCGCGCAAACTCAATCTTTCGACTAGTCTCGAACAAAACCTTTTCTTTGGAACTACTATTTGAACCCGCAAGCAAGATACACTTCTCACCCCCTGCACCTTCCCGAGAAATCAGTTTCTGATCTTTTTCGAGCAGGGCGAGTAGTCTCCCATCCAATACTGATTTTTCCACGAGCTTTGGTGACCAAGCTTCAATCGCGCTAACGCGTTGCAACTCCCGCTCTGCCCAGTGCGCGTCGCGTGTGAGTTCGGCGGCTTGCCGAAACGCATCTGCAGCCTGAAGCGCTTTGCCTTTGACCAACAGCTCTGCACCTCTGCGATCCAGCAGTCGCGCACTTTGATCACGAATCTTTTCAGCATCACTCGCCGACTTGTTCGCGCTGTAGATTGCAATCCCAAAGATGACGGCGAGCAACAATGATCCGACGACTCCGAGCGTGGTTACCCACTGGCTGTTACGACGGGCCCATCTTGCGACTCGCATTCCTAAAGTTGCTCTACGAGCCTTGATAGGCAGCACACTTAGAAAGCGGTCGAGATCATCGGCCATTTCTCTCGCCGTTTGATAGCGTGCTGAAGGCTCTGGCGAAATGGACTTCAGGATGATTGTTTCGAGATCGCGCTCCACGCTGGGACGCAATTGCCGCAATTTCGTAATCCGCCCTTCGTTGATCTGCTTGATGGCAGCAACGACTCCCGACTCAGTGATCGCCGTGCGACCAGTGAGCAGCTCATAAAGCGTGACACCTAAAGAGTACAGGTCTGTTCGTGCATCTACTGATTCTGATCCTTCCGTTTGTTCTGGAGACATATACAATACCGTCCCCATTACATCATCGGCTCCCGTCAGGTCAGAACCTTCGTTGATTCGTGCGAGGCCAAAATCGGAAAGCATGACGTTGCTGTCGGAATCAAGCAGGATGTTCGCAGGCTTGATATCGCGATGCACAATGAGATGATCATGGGAATGCGCAAGCGCTTCTGCAAGTTGCTTGCCCACCCCCGCTACCCAGCGCCGGTATTCGGCCGAATTGAAATCTACTTCTGGACCTGGAAACGCCGACGATCCTTCAGAACGACTCCGAAGCTTGCGAGCCAGATCCACGCCTACGATTTCTCGCATCGTATAGAAGAGCCCATCCTTGTATTCGCCGAACGCGTAGACTGGAACAATCCCTGTGTGCTCTAACTGTGCTGCGGCTTGAACCTCAACCCGAAAACGCTTCCGAGCACGCTCCGACCCGACCACGTTTGCAGGGAGTACTTTGATCGCTACTCGACGCCTGAGTTGAGTGTCGGTAGCCCGGTAGACTAGGCCCATTCCGCCACGGCCAATCAACTCATGAATCTCATAGCCTTCGATATCTGGCTTACCCACTCCACGATCGCTCAGGCCTGCATCTGAACTTGCTTGGTCCGCTGCTAAGTCGCCAACCTGCCAAAGCTCATTTGCCAGACCGAAGAGGGAATTATCCATTTGTTGAACCAAGCGGCCATTTTGCAAACCTTCTATGCAATTGTCGAGCTGCTGGCATTCCTGATGATTTAGCGTCTCATCCAAGAATTCATCATTAAAACGTTTGTGGCCGTTTGTCATTCCACTCACCTCTTGTCCGCCGACTCCCAGCCAAACTGACTGGTGACGATTGCTTGCAGTTTTTTCATGGCGCGGAATTGCAAGACTTTTGCATTCGCCACCGTGCACTCCATGGCCGCTGCGGTCTCAACCACAGAAAGCGATTCGAAAAACCGGAGCACAAGCACCTCTCGGTAGTTTTCCGGCAACTGCTCAATCGCCCTCTTCAGATCCTCCACCCTTTGACGATCTGAAATGATCTGTGAAGGCGACTTGGCGTCAGAGTCCCAAAACTGCGTCATCTCAAGACTCGTTTCTTGTAGCCAATTGCGTTTCGCTGCTTCACGACCAACAGCACGTTTGGCGGCCCGCAGATGCTTCCTTTGGAACTCGATCAGCATGTCGTATGCAAGACCACGCAGCCATACGAACACTGGAACTTGGCCCTCACGTGCATAGGATTCGAATCGTTCTGTAGCTCGAATGAAAGTTTCCTGCACAATGTCATCTGGATCTGCGCGCTGCTGGAGTTGCGAAGGCGAGCGTAAAGCAACGATCCGCAAGAGCCGAGGCCGAGCCTTTTCGAACAGTTCACTTAGGACGGAACGGTCTTCCACAGCCTCAGCGCATAGCCGATCGAGGAGTTCCGCTGTCTGTTCGATGGAATCATTCATGAAATGAGATCATAGGCATTCTTGCGCCGCACATTGGATTCAAAATCGACAAAGTCCCGGGACGAATTTCAGCACAAGACTCCAGGTGTTGCTTGATGAACCGTCACTTCAGACCAGGGGTTACACAAAAAACCGATCGCTTGGAGAAAAATGGGGTTTACCGATCAGCGTTCAAAACTTCATGCGAAAGTCATAAAGACAGAAATCTCATTTTCTTCTGTAACCAACTCGAGAGTGTTGCGGAACTCTCCTTGGGCGACTTGATCTCAAACCTTCCCGAGTCTGCGAATCGATGAAAACTACTGGAAACTCTACCACTGCTATTCTAACCGCTGCGATGATTCTGCTGGCCAGCACAGTCGCACTAGGGCAGCACAACGCCGAAGTTCAATTCCAACTTCCATCGGAGATCCTGCTTGGCGAGCGACTGAGTATTCGCTTGTCAGGGATGCCGCCCAAGGCAATTGTTCGCATTGAAGCCGCTCGAATCACTGGAAAGACTCCCAAATTGCATCATGCCGCAATCACTGTTCAAGCCGACGCGAACGGAGTTGTCGACTTATCAAAGCAAGCTCCGATGCCTAGCACGGACTCCAGCTATTCTGGCATAGAACCGCTTGGATTGCTCTGGAGCATGAAGCCAACTGCCAACGCCGACGCCGCGGTCGAAAAACCGGAGCAAGACTTAGTGACCTTCACGGCCGGTATCGAACAACAAGGTTCTTTTGTGGAAGCTGCAAAGTACGAGATAAATTTGCAATCCTGCTTGCCAGACGTCGAAGAGTGCGCCTTCGGAAACCAACAGGATTTCGAAGGCACATTCTTGATGATGCGACCAACTGACAAACCGCTCCCGGTCATCATTACCCTCGGCGGCTCCGAGGGAGGCGATATGTCCGCTCGCCGCACTGCACCTGGGCTGGCGTCGCGAGGTTTCGCTGTGGTTGGCTTTCCGTATTACTCTCCTGCCTACTATCCGGAAGAAGCACAGTTTCCGTCGTTGCCCCAAGCATTTCAAGAAATTCCACTGGAACGGCTTGAGGCACTTGTCAAGTTGATCGACGAACATCCCCAACTTGACGGCAGTCGCATTGGCTTGCATGGAGTTTCCAAGGGTGCGGAATACGTTCTGGCCAGTTCGAGCAAGCTGGACAGATTCCAAGCTGTCGCCGCCATCGTTCCCAGCGATGTAATCTGGGAAGGCTGGGGCACGAATCGCAAGACCAGCAGCTTTAGCTACCAAGGCGAAGCCCTGCCATTCGTACCTTACAAAGGCATGCAAGAAGCGATCAAACAATTACAACAGGGAAAGCCGGCTAGCATTCGTATCCCCCAGGATGCAGGCCGTGCAGCCAACCCAGATACAGTCCCTGCCGCTCGCATCCGCGTCGAGAACATCAAAGCTCCGCTCATGATTGTCGGAGGAGACAAAGATCGCACTTGGGATTCCGGCGGGATGTGCCGAAACATTGTCGCTACACGCAAATCTGCTGGACTCAGCACCCAAGCCTGGATCAGCGAAGATGCAGGGCACTATCTGTCTGGTCACGCCTACAATCCCATGCCAAATCAACGCGCAAACGCCTCCCTTCGCACAAAAACTTACCCAGCCATGCTTGAATTCTTCAAAGGACATCTGCTGGCAGACTAGGCTCTGTTGACTCTATTTGTGTACGGCATGTCGTTAGCTGCCGATCTGGCTCAAAACTCTGAAGAACCGACGGCAAACGCCTCGTCGCTACTTGATTTCCGAGTTGTTCAACAGAGCCTAGGCGGCGGAGCGAAACTAACCTGTTGATCTTAAGTTGGGACCTTAATCATGTGGACGCTTATGGCTTCCTATTGTTGCTTAACATTCGCTTACGTCGAGCCAAGTTTGATTATCGACCAAGAGAAT
The DNA here is from genome assembly GCA_039030255.1 of Planctomycetota bacterium. GTDB lineage: Bacteria > Planctomycetota > Planctomycetia > Pirellulales > Pirellulaceae > Aureliella. The sequence goes on from JBCCEO010000128.1 coordinate 9,104, forward strand.
GTACTTAACGGCGAACATGTCGAGATTTCCGTAACAGGTCTTAGGCCGGGGCAAGAGATCCGCATCAAAGCCGAACGAGTGCAAGGACACCAACGTTGGAAACAATTCTTTAAATCCGAAGCCACGTTTACTGCAAACTCACGTGGCAAAGTACAGCTCTCTCAGGATCGCCCCACCTCAGGAACCTGGGACAGCGTTGACGCAACAGGCCTCTTCTGGTCGATGAGCGCCACAGATCTCCCTGTTCCCGAAGGGCAGAGCAGGGAAGTGGTACAGATATCGGTCGATTTTGACAAGGACGGAATCTTCGATGCAACAAAAGAGCTAAGGCTACGACGCGGAAACGACGACCTGATTGAAACATCGCTCGGCGACGAATTCCCTGGAGCCTTCCTACTTCATCCACCATCCGAAGCCCGCTTACCGACAGTGCTTTTACTTGGCGGTTCAGGCGGGCACGACTGGGCAGTACGTATCACCGCGCCCATGCTGGCCTCTCGCGGTTTTGCCGTCGTTGGAATTCCTTATTTCTCGCCGAGTTCCTTTGGCCCACCGGTGTTCCCTGCGTTGCCGCGCGACTTCAATGAGATCCCAATTGATAGACTCGAGGCAATCCTGACGCAGCTGAAGAAAAATCAAGTTGTAGACCTCGATCGCTTGGCAATCCATGGCACCTCAAAAGGCGCAGAGTTTGCGCTTGCTGCCGCTGCTCGAATGGATCGCTTTAAAGCTGTCGTCGCCATCGTTCCATCGGATGTTGTCTGGGAAGGCTTCACTGGTGCAGCACAAGCCCTGCCTTCTGGCGGAAGTTCGTTTTCTTGGCGTCAAAAACCGCTGCCATTCGTCCCCATGACGGTACTCGAAGAAGCAATCGAGAAGCATCAGATCTCCGCTCCGCTTTTGATTTCAAAAGCAACACGCCAAGCCATTCAGGACTCGCCATCGACTTTCAAGAGAGCTCGCATTCAAGTCGAAAATATTCGCTGCCCGGTTCTTCTCGCCGGTGGTGGGCAGGACCAAGTCGCAGACTGTGGTTACGCTGCCAAACGTATCAAAGTCACGCGAGACAAGGCAGGCAACTTGCAAACAGAATTGTACTTTTCGGAGAAGGCAGGACACGCTGTGGCTGGAACACCATACGACCCCACTTCCGCCAGCAACGCAGCTCTGCGCAAGATCGCCTTTCCGGCTAAGATAACTTTCCTCAAGCAGTATCTCGAACTCGCAAATTAGCCAAAATGAATTCGCTCGCTATGCTCTCGTACTCGGATAACAAGTGCTGCTATCGAACGGATGCTGACTTAGAATTCAGCCTTTGAGCGCAGGCACAAACTGCTCTCTAGAGGATCAGGATTTGATAGTCGCTCGCGTTCTTGCCCAGCGTATGGACGCTAAAGATCGCTCTCTTGAAATCACTCTGAAGATCGAAAAGCTCGGCCCAATCCCCGTTATCGATGCGGTATGAGAACTTGATGAAGTCGTCCTGTTCGAACTCGCCAAACTCTATGCACTCGATGTCTGCGGAACACAAAAACTCACCTGGCTCGGAAATCTCGACCGCCTCGGACGTCCAGATCGGTTTTTCCTTGCAACAGTCAAAAGGACCGCCAGCCCTTTCAAAATCCTTGACCAAGAGGAACGCTTGCCCAGATGCCTCGCGTGCCGAACCACCAAGAAATGGTGGTTCACCAAGAAAACTAAGGAAACAAGAGGAAATAGTAGGCAACAGAAATGATTGCGTCATCACTCTCCGTAGCAAGTCAAACAAATAAATCAAGAAGCCGCCATCAACGAACTCCCGTCCCAGCCTAAACCGGCTGGCGAAACCTGACCAGACGGAACTTGAGAAGCTTTTTCAGCTCATCCGAAGCACGAGCGTTCAACGCAAGTGGAATTGAATCCAGTGGTGCATCCGAGCGTGTTGGCCGCTAACAAGAGGCTGCAGATTGCATCGGAAAGGCGATTAGAAGTCGGCGAGATCTATTGTCTCTGCAGGTCGACGCATGACGCCAGCTACGATAAGCAAGCCGAGGGTGGCAGTGTGCACAAGCCAACAAGCTTCATTGGCGAGTACGGTGCGAACCGTGCAAATCGCGACCAATAACAACGCCGCAAAGAACCCGCACTCAGTGATCTTGCAACGACAACCTGACTTCAGGGTGTAGAGACTAGCCACCGCCCAGATCGCGGCAATTGGAACAAAGAAGTCTGAACCAAAGACACAGAATTCAAACAAGTCTTCCATAAGAAACCTTCGCGAATCCATTCGCGGCTTTAGATGCTTCGACTAGTTATTTGAAAACAAGCTCATCCCGAACTTCCTTTCCCAAGAGCTTATATCAATTCCCGCGCACAAGTGGACAGTGCAAAACTTCAATCAAAATTTAGAATAGCAAAATTAAATGCATGGCTATCTTACGAAATAAATTACACCAAAAAAAAACGACAGCCAACCTACGTCAGCTGTCGCTTTTGAACTTGAATAAATTGGCTCGTTCGAGCTTGCCGTCAAAAGACTACTTGACTAAATCACCGATTACTTTTTCTAGCTCAGTCCAGTGGACGCCTGTCGCAACAACGCGTCCCTTCGCATCCACGATGATATTGACGGGAAGTGACAGAAAGCCGTTGTCGATGGCCAACGCACTATCCAAGCCACCCTTGTCGTACAAATGCACCCAAGGATAAGAATTCGTCCTTAGGAACTGCATTCCCTCATCAACCGTATTGTCAAAATTGATTCCTACAACACGGAGCTTATTTTTGGAGTACTTACTTTGCAATTCTTTCAAAGCCCGCATCTCAGCTTTGCAGGCGTCGCACCAAGTAGCCCATCCATGATAAATCACAGGGCCGCCAAGGTAGGCTGAGGAATCGAATTTGTCTCCATCGATACGTGTGGCTGCTAACTGGAAAGGGCGTCCCTCCAAGCTCAGGCGTCTCGCAGCGCCGGCCGCTTTGCGCCCAACAACAGTTCCACTAAAACCCCGACTTGCCTTGCCGTACCAAGCCTTCGCATCCTTGATTTCCCCAGCAAACTCCGATGCAAGCCCGATTTGAATCATCGCCTCGGCCGAATCAGGACTCTTGGGGTACCTGTCGACAAAGCCTTTCAGGCTCTTCATGTACTGTGTTTGAAGTTCATCATACTTAGCCTTGGGCTGAAGCATCTTTAGGTTGTGGTCGGCGTTTAGAGTTCGAAATACAACGTAGGAAATATCAGAGTCCTGAACCTTGATCGAAGCAAGCTTGCGAGTGAACTCCTGCAAACGCCGGACCCCACCTGGATATTCACCAGTTTGGGCAGCGGCGCTTACGGTGTCCGCGAACTGTTGAATCCAAGTACTTCGGTCGCCCGCTGAACTGGCTGACGAAACCAGTTTTTCGATGACATCGGCGCGTTTTGCGTGCAACACGTCGCGTTTCGCTTCTGGATTCTCAAGCTCGGAGTCAATCTTCTGAAACTCGGTTACCAAGCGAGCCATTGCTTCGCTGATTCCAGGTTCAACACCTGACTCTGGTGTGCTCATTCGCGACGCGACTTGCATACCGAAGAAGATGCCCTCGCTTGACAAGACGTTACCCTCGCTGATCGTCTTCGGGAGCTCGACGACACGCCACGCGTTTCCAACCTGAACAAGTGCGCCGACCAACAGCTGCTTGGCCTTGCCATCATCATTGAGCAACGCAACAGCATTTTCGTAAACAATAACATCCTTGCTGGAGCCATCTGTCCCCGCAGGAAGCAAGCCAGGTCGATCAGCGCCGAAATTTGTCCAAACACTGCCCGCATTGACGACTGCTTGGCCTTTGGACCAATCCGCAAACTGTGTGCGCGCATCCTTTGATCGCTGCAATAGCTTCGACTGCAATTCTTCGCCGAGTCCTAGTGCTTCCAATTCTTCGATCGTGATGAGCAAACGAGCAAAACGCTTTGCATCCCGACTGGCCGCAGCAGCGACCACTTCGGCGGTAACTTCCTCGGCAGAAATCATCTCCCAAGTGTCGATCTCACCATCTTCGTTCGAGTCTACACCCTTTCGAATCCCCTCGCTCCCAAGCCATCGAAAAACGTCTGCCGTCCCGTTGAAGTCCGTGTCGGATTCTCGGTAGACCTCCACGCCATCGCTGAAATAGCTCCATTGATCCAACTTATCATCACGATTCGTATCCGCAAACCAACGCAATGTTTGCTGCGCGGGGCCAGACACAAGGAACCCCTGAGCTCGGCCACGTGTTGTCTTTTCGATGCTGCAATCCGCCTGCTGCGCCTCAGTCACAAGTTCGAAATTTGCGTTTTTTTGCCGCGGCTTGTAGGACAACGCTTGCTTGAGCTGCCGATCAACTTCTTGCGCATAGGTCGCATAGGACGGGATTGCAAAAAGACACAGGGCGAGCATCGAACAGCCAACGATGCGAAGGCCGGAAACCATATCTAGACTCCTCTAATGAACGGACACTTCTCAGGAAGTGACTTTTGTCGTTGGGAATTCTCCGAGCAGTATTCTCTTGGTTGACCGCATTGGCATTCCCGATTTGAGGGCTTTGTAGCAGTTTCGAACACCCAATGGAATTGCAAAGAAATTGATTTATGCGAAGTTTGAAACAGCCTCGGCTTAGGCCGCCTTCGTAAAGCCAAGCCAAGGTTCAAAAACGACTGCAGGATTTTATTAGCCGCATGGCACGAGCCTCAGAGGCAAGCAGCAAGCGCCGCAATATTCGTTCGCCTGATTTCATCGTTGTGGAGAATTTGCATCGTCCTAC
>JBCCEO010000129.1:0-13809 GCA_039030255.1 Planctomycetota bacterium
CTGACTTGTCAAGCGATGGGAGAGAAATGTACTCACATATTTCTCCAACTCAAAAAAGTGACTTGCTATATGATTGACGGCACTCTGAAATTTCGTTAGGCCAGATTCGAACCAACATTTCTTGTGCTCGAATTTTTCGATCGCCAACTTTGTGTCGCAAATCATGAGCCAAACGTGCGCGATTGTGTATCCGTTAAGTCCGCAAAAAAAATTCCTTAGTAGAATCGCGCGCTAGCAATTTATCCCTCGTTGTTGATCCCAATCAAATGCTATACTTGGCCATCCAAATGTGGCTACGAAATTGCAAGAGTTGCCGAAGCATCCGCAGTGATTTCGTCTGCGACTTTAGAGTCTTGAATAGGATTGGAATCTCTTGGCGGATACGCACGACAACGGCAACGAAACATTCCCGCATGAAGAATTGCGCGCCAACCGACTTGAGCAAGTTCTCACCGACGACGTCTGCCGACGCCTCGGGATCTTTAGCATTCCAAAAGGTTTCAGGCTAAGTGTTGTCATTCCCGTATTCAACGAGGTCAACACTGTCTTGGAAGTCGTTGAACGCGTTCAACAAACTGGGTTGCCGCTTGAAATCATTCTGGTTGATGATGGCAGCGAAGACGGGACACGTGACAAGCTAGAAACATTGCCCCAATCGGAAGAATTGAAAGTCATCCTTCACCCTAAGAACATGGGGAAGGGTGCCGCCTTGAGAACAGGTTTCGAACATGCAACGGGAACAGCGGTAGTCGTCCAGGACGCGGATTTAGAATATGACCCCGATGATTTCCGCCTGCTCATTCAGCCCATTATCGAGGGTACGGCAGATGTCGTCTATGGAACCAGATACGGCCACCATGATCGCCCTGTCCCTCCACTGTGGCACGTACAAGTGAATCGTTTCATCACCCGCTTGGCAAATCTGCGAACGGGACTCTACCTCAGCGATGTAGAGACCTGCTACAAAGTTATCCGACGAGAGCTAATCCAAGAACTTGCCCCAACCCTTCGCGAGAATCGGTTTGGCATCGAAATTGAAATAACCATCAAACTCGCAAGAAAACGAGCACGATTTTACGAGCGGCATATTCGCTATGATCGCCGTGGATTTGACGAAGGGAAGAAAATCGGCTGGCGTGATGGCGTTCGTGCCCTATATTGCATGATTCGCTATTAGTCATAGTAGCGCAGTCCAAGTTGCCAGAGCAACCTAGTTTCCAAACCAGCCTAGTGAGTAGCCCCCAGCGCGATAGGTAGCCAGCGCGATAGGTAGCCATCCCAACAGGGTTAAAGCACACTAATGCTCAGCGCAACCTAAGTCCCTACTCTACACCCTGTGATTCACCGTCCTACGCCGTGAAAAAGGGAACCGCGACTGCCGACGTAACGCCTGCATACTTTCGTCTTGAATCCATCGTGACCGAATCCGAAATCAGTTTGAGCAGAGAGCAACAGCAGTACACGCCCGCCATGCTAGCGGATTTGGTCGAAGTATCGGTTCGAACCATTCGTCGATGGAAGCGTGCTGGACTGCTCAAGCCAAGTTCTGAAGTGATGCAACTGCCGCACTTCGATTTCGTAGGACTGACGATCGCAAGACAACTTGCAGGATGGTCCAAGCAAGGCGTTACTGTTTCATCCATGCAAATGCAGCTGGAAGCCTTGCGGGAGCGTTGCGGCGACGATTTGAGCATTGACCAGTTGCCAATTGAGGCTGACGGCCAAAGATTGATCCTTCGCCACGAAGATCAACTCTTTGAATCTTCAGGTCAGCTTCGGTTTGGATTCGAGCAAGATGACGAATCGGAAGAGCACGATTTTCCGGCCACTCTCAAATTCCAGAGCAAAGATTCTTTGCAAGAAGCGAAACGAGGGTATTTTTCACATGACATGCCGCTAACGGACATGATTGAAGAAGCCATTCTCGCCGAAGATGCGGACGACACCGAAACAGCCATCAGATGGTACCGCTTAGCGTTGACGGCACACGGCTTAAACGCGGACATTTGTTTCCAACTAGCCGAACTACTATATCGGCAAGGCGATGTTTGTGGTGCACGCGAGCGTTATTTTATGGCTTTGGAAATCGATCCAAATTTGTTAGAAGCACGCGCCAACTTAGGCTGCGTTTTGGCCGAATGCCATCAGCTAGATTTGGCAATTGCAGCGTTCGAAGGCGCCTTAGAACAATACTCGGACTATGCCGATGTCCATTTTCACATGGCCCGCGCCCTCGATGACCATGGAGAATCAGGCCGCGCTGCGGAGCACTGGCAACGTTTCCTTGAGCTTTCACCCTCAAGCCCATGGGCCGAAGAAGCTCAGCGACGACTCAGCGAACACGTCCCGCTTGAGTTCCTCGTGCCCGAGAACAAATTACCTTAGTCCCAGCAATCATTCTTCCAATTGTTCTCGGACCATCTGCATATACTTGGCATCCACTTCTTCAAAAAGCTTTTCACCGCCATTGTGATAAGCGCTCAAGAGATTTGATGCGCCCTTTTGTTTTTTGCCTTCTCTTACCTGATTGATCCCGCGCCAGAACTGGATTTCTTCGATGGCAGCTCCAGGCATAGATTCGCATCCATCAAAGTAGAAATCTGCGACATCAAAGTCCCCTTGTTCCATCGCTACCCGACCCATCATCACATCGACTCGCCAAGCCAGAGGATGTTCTCCATTTTCATCATCGGTCGCAATCTCCTCGGCGGAACTCAATTCGAAATCTGCATCATCAAAGTTCTTTTCCTTGAGAAACTGCAAAGCCTTGTCGAGATGTTGTTGAATTTCTTCGGTAAGTGACATGTTGTATTCGCCTTCCTAAAAAATTGGATTCGGGCAGAGCAAAAGCTTGGGGATCAAACCAGGGTGCTCAGAAATCCGAAGCAAACTGGTTCATCCCTAACGATAAGGATGGCGAGCATTTTCGGTTGATCCTAATGAAAATCAACCCTATTCCAGATTGGAGGAGGCTTGTTAACGCCCAGATCTGTAGAAGTCAACGCCGCGAGGGTCGATGTTTTGAGAGGGTGAGAAATTGTTGGTGGGGCTTGGATTGGAAAAGTTGCCAGATGGCTGGCCGTTACTCGTATTGCCACTTTCCATTTGAAAACCACCTTGCCCCAGCTTCAAATCGAGTATCGAAAGGGTTTCTGGGTTCAAGGCCACGGATTCAACATAAGCCTTAAAGCGTCCATCCTCCGAATTCTTCGGTACACTCTGCAAATATCCAGGCTTGCGGCCGTCCCCCCGGAGCATCATCAGATTCTTAGACCGAGAGTAAGTCAACTGATAGCCATTGCCCAAATAGTGCCCTTTCTCTCCGTTGCCGTTAAACGCGACATCACCCGTTGCCCGAAACTCCCAAGTATCTTCCTTGGAAAGGTTTACGGTAGCCGTGTGTCCTTGCTGGTGCATACTCAGATCGGCCGTGTCATAGACTTTTAGCTGATCGCAATTCAATAGCATCTGATCTTGCGTAAGTTGATGGTTAGCGGCAGGTATGGCCGAGTCGTCCCAATCACTAAGCGGTGAAGCCAGCAACTCGACGCGGCCTTCCAGTGTCACTTTTTTCTGCTCCATAAGTGCCACCATACTGTCGCGAAAGGTCAGATAGGCTCCCTGCAACTTCTCCGTCGTCGCGTCGCTCGCTAGCTGGCCCAGTTTCCGTTTCGATAGGAATCGCGAGTGAATCCAACCAGGGCCGTTTGCCACGAGTTCCTGCTGGTTCAAATAAAAAGTCATGGTGGGAACATGAATCTCCTCGCGGCTACGCATTTCGCCGGTGGGCGTTACCTGCGAAGCCAGGATTTCGACTTGCCCCGATAGAATCAACCGATCCATATCGACCGCGGGTACGTCCTGCTCTTGACCTTTTTTAAGATCAATAGGTTGCGTCAAATGGATCTCCATTTTGTTGGCTCGCCCCTTCGTGAGCCAAAGCGATTCGAGGGAGTTTCTCAGCGCGGCGTCGAAAACGACGTCTTTTTCTATATGCACTACAGAGCCGTCGAAATACATCCGTCCTTGCCAAGTACAATGCGGGGCTCTCAACCATTCAATAGACGGACCACCATCTTTGGCCTGTTCTAAAGTCGTGTCTGTTGAACTCGGAAGCAACGCGTCGGAACTCTGCGATGCTGACGAACCTCCATGCGCAAGAAGACTTTTCGGCAAGGTAAATTCGCCGGGATGATCCATGAAGATCACGCCGTGCATCTGACTGAATCGGATCGAATTGCCTTTCAAGACTCCTCCATCGGCCCACTTCATTTCCGCTGGAGCCCCGGCCACTTGCAAGTCGGCTTCGCCGGCTGGATTGGTCGCTAGCAGTAGCGTTTTCCCTAGGATTTCCCAAGGAAGCTGCTTGGTTTCCGCTGGTGGTGTCTGCCCAATGCGAACTGGCCCTCGAAGATCAAGTTTAGGAATCCAGTTTTGCTTTCCTTGACGGGCAATGGTCGCTTTCAACACCGAGCCATTTAGTTGAATTGGAATTCGCGGCTCATTCTGATCTTCTTGTTGCTTCTCCCCTTCAATATGCGGCCCGGGCATTCCTTTCGCGATATTGTTTTCTGGCGGTGGTTTCACCCATTGATACATGGGGTTGCCTTCGGAGTCTGAAAGGGCAAGCCCTTCGGGGTCTAGCGATGCTAGCTCCTGCTCTTCGTAGTAGGCAACCTTTAGATCTAGTTCTTGCACAACAGCATGGATGTCTGGCGTCGTCAGCTCTGTTGGCTCGGCTGAGAATACGCGGAGAGGTCGTAGACGAGAACTGAGGTTACTTGCCGCCAAACCGCTCCCATTTGCATTAACTTCTTCCCGAGGGCTGTACTTTTCAAGCCAAACCTCGAAACGATCACTAGTTACATATCCTTGATCCGCCGTCTCAATGAGCGTGTTACCGGCGATTTCAATCCACTGGGCACCCACTCCGTCGGGGGCAGGTGCCATCTTCAGTACTCCTTGCCAGCGAACGTGTGTCTGTCCGATGGAAACATCTGAGCCGGTGAGAGAATCGCCGTGCGTTCTGAATTCGCCAGGTCCAGCCGCGACGAGCCAACCCAAATGTGATGAGGCAGCATTTGACTCCGTGGTTGTAGCGGGGCTGCCCTGCTTGCGAGGTGGAGCCTTGTATTCGATGTTAGGCGAGCGAAATTCATTGCCCTGGTATTGAAGTACAACCGCAGATTGTGTGGACTCAGGAGATTCCAGCTTGCCTGCAAACTTGACTTTCTGTGCTTCAAGGTCCACTTCTAAGCGCTTGCACTTTACATTGAGACCAATAGTAGGTGCATCGATCCAAACCGATTTTTCAGACACAAAATTTTCGAGGGAATCTGCGCCGATGGCGACGAACCCTTTCAATCCAATGCCCCCAAGCGTTGCCTCCTTGGCACTACCGACTTCAGACGGAGCCGTACGTCGGTCCTTGGACGGTGGGTCAAGGAAAATAGAGATCCGTTCACAAGTGAACTGATCAGGCTTGAGATTTCCCAAGAAGTGATGGACTTGGACGCCGTTACGGAGCGTAGCTGTCGAGTTCTTAAAATCGAAAGAAAAGCGTCCGCCACAAGATGCTCTAAGCCTAGCAGGCAAAGCGGCGAGTCCAGCTTGAGTGTTTGATTGCAACTGATTGGGATCGAGGTTCGCCCAAAGTCCTCCTGGCGGAAGGGACACATCTACTTTTTGCACCTGATACAGCTCTAATTCATCAAGCGGCCCCCAAGCTGGCGACGCTGTCCCTTCGCTGCCGAGCAAGTCGCTTCGTAGACGAATCAGCAGATCGCGTCCCTGAACCACGCTATCGCCCCATTCAATCAGCACCTCGTTCCGCGTCGTTAATTGCGTTTGGTTTATCGACAAATCACGCGTTCTTAATCTCCAAGGTTTGTCCTCGACTTCGCTCGCCACTTGGCGACTCACCTCGATAGCACCGCTTAACTCACCTCGCTTGATTTTGGGGACAGAGCCACCAAAATTGGAGAAAGCTTCCTCGAAATGAATGGTTGCGCCCTCTTCGGCGCTCACAATCCACATATCTTGGCGCGTTACGGCTCCCAGCTCATTGCGTTCAATTGCATCGCGACCAGCCTGAGTCTGAGGCATGATCATCGTGATTGGCTTAAATGAAATGGTAGTCTCGTCGACTTCGTCCCATTCCTTTGCTAGCAAGATGCCACGGCTTGTGTTGATGATTTTTGGATTCTCAGTTTGCCAAGAACCCTCTGGAAAAAACCCTTGCCACCAATAATCTGTCGGTAAGCTTGGAGAAAAGATCTTACTTTTGGTTGGCTGTCGATCCTGCGGTTCAACAATTGGTACTACCACAAGCGCATAAAGAATCAGGGCAACCAAAAGGCTGCCAAGAGACTTCAAGTAGCGTGATAGAAATTGAAACACGGTGCTTGCTGCCGTTTAGGGAAGCCAAAGTAATCCAGATGCCGCTAAGTTATCCGGTCGGGACATAGTCCATCCAAGTTCCGCTAGCTCTCATCAGCCGTTCCACCAGTTCACGAATTACACCGCGCCCACCGGGGCTCTGCATGATCCAAGTTGCAGCCTCAAGAATCTCGGGGGCCGCGTCGGAGGGCGCGACAGGCAAACCAACATTACGCAAGACGGGTAGATCGGGCAAATCGTCGCCCACATAACAAACCTCGTCGGCAGAAAGCTGGAGTTCTTCAAATATGTCTTTTGCTGCGGGTAGCTTCTCCGAAAAGCCCTGGCGGACAATCGGAATATTCAATTCAGCCGCGCGACGTTGTACTACATTGGAATTACGAGCTGTCAGAATGCCAAAACCCATGCCGGATAGTTGCCAGTTCTTTATGGCCATACCGTCGCGAACGAAAAAGGTCTTAGTTTCCGCCCCAGCGTTGTCCAAAGTGATGGAGCCGTCGGTGAGAACGCCATCAACGTCAGATAAGATGAATCGAATTTTGGCGGCAGTTTCAGAATCTGTTGACACGCTACGAAGCTTTCTTTCTGTCGTCCGTAAAAATATCCAATCCGTGAACCCGTAATCCTCCAAAGCCTTCTGGTTTGTCTTGGGGATGCTGTAGAAAACTCACTTCGCCGCTGCTACTTGTACCGCCCTGTGATTCTTGGACGACGTCCGTAATATCAATCATTCCAATTGGTTTTCGATCCGGGCCAACAACAGGCAGCTCGCTTATTTTGTACTGCGCCATCGCGTCCACCGCTTCTGGCAAAAAGGCCTCCGCAGTAATGGTATGAAAACTTCGTGTCATGACCTCCTGGACCGGTTGATCCAGTTGTTCATCACGTTGCTGCTCTAGTATCCGAGCAAGATCACTATCCGTAAATATGCCGGTCAATTGTCCGGCGGCATTCGTCAGCATGATTGCTCCGGAACGGCGACCTGGACGACTAATCCGCACGAACACTTCTCGGATCGACAAGGTTTCACTGGCTATGCGGCATTGCTCAGGCGAGCGCATGATCTCTGTTACTCGCTGCAGTTGCTTTCCGAGACTACCACCAGGATGATAGACCCCGAATTGCTCTCGCGTGAACGCCTTTGCGTCGCTTAGCACCAGGGCCAAAGCATCGCTTAGCGCCAGCATTAGTGTTGTTGAAGTGCTCGGAGCCAAGCCGTGTGAGCAAGCTTCTTTTCGCTTCCCAAGCGGCACTACGAAATCGCTGCTCCTGCCAAGCGTGCTTTCTGTTTCACCTGTGATGGCGATGATGGAGACAGAATGCACACCACCGGCAATGAGCGACAGCAGCCGAACGATTTCTTCGGTTTCCCCACTGTAAGAAAAGATGACAACAACATCTTGTTCCGTGAGACATCCCAAGTCGCCATGCACCGCCTCGACCGGATGTAAAAAATGACTCGGCGATCCGGTGGAAGACAAGGAAGCGGAAAACTTTTGTGCTATTATGCCGGCTTTCCCGATGCCCGTAGTCACAATCTTGCCACGACAACCCAACATGCAGTCCACCGCCGAGCTGAACGATGCTCCCAAGTTGGCTTGCAGTTGGCTTAACGCCTCGATTTCCTGCGCTAGGACAGACTTTCCGCGTTCCAACCATACCGCCGGTGCGAGTGGCGAGGGCAGATCGGATTGAACCGGCCTTTGGGTTTCCTGTTCCGTGCTACCACTTGAGTGGTCACGCGACACTTCTGCCGCCATATCTTTCCTCCGTGAAAGACACGCATACGATGAGTAAAGCCGGGATGGCTTAGTTCCGCAACTGTTTTGCGGGAAAGACATCCGAACGGTCGATTGCAACGCCCTCAAAAGCAGGGCAATGAGAATGGTTCTTACAGCTGGGATTCATCCATGATTCCGGCTACCAGTGTAACGATCGACCGATCAACGTCCCAGATCAATCGCTACATAAGCCAGTGCTGGTATACCTTTCAAGGGCCTCTATCCTGCAAATCTATCGTAGCGGCGTGCAGGTTCAGCGAAGCTCATTCATCATCGAGCCGTGAGATAGTCCCTGAAATGGCTAGTAAGGAACCTTTGGCGGAATCGAGATTTTCAGGCAGTAGTGCCTATCACTTTGTCATTCGCCAGATTGAGGTCATCTTTCGTAACCGCGGCCCAAGTCTTTTCGAAGGTTTGCCGATGCTATCAAAAAACAGCCTTTTTCGTGGCATCTATAGTACTGAAATCCTGGCCTTTTTGACGGTTGGGCAAGAATAGCAGAATAGGAAAACTGAGTTAAACTAGTTGGCCGATGGTCGGAACTGATAGGAATTGGCCCTATCAAATATTCAGAGACCTGCCGGCCTTTGTTGACGAGCGCACAATAATCCTTGCAACAGGACGAGTCCAAGACGACTTTGGAATGAGCTATCTAACTGAAACATTCCGATCCTATTTCAAGACTGCGAAGGACTTTTGCGTCTATCGGGTGCTGCACGCTGATGACCCGCCGCACACACTGGCCTTGGGAATTGCAGTCGGGATGTTCGTCACCTTTTTGCCGTTGATCGGCTTCCAGATGATGATTTCCTTCTTCTTGGCTTGGTTGCTCCGAGCCAACAAAGTGGTGGGAGTTCCCATCGTCTGGATTTCAAATCCGCTTACTTTGGTGCCCATCTACTATCCTTGCTACGTGGTCGGCTGCAAGATTCTGGGGATGGAGGTTGTTAGCGACAAGTGGGATGTGATTAACGCCGAATGGGACCTGCTCCTAACGGAAGCCAGCACGCGCTGGATCGACAAGGTGCGGTTCTGGTGGGATATTTTGGTGGATTCGCTCGCGCCGCTGTCGGTCGGCTGCTTGTTAGTTGCCTCGCTAGCTGCAGTTGTTAGCTATTACATCTCGCTTTTTGCCATTCGCAAATATCGCTTGCGTCGTTGGGGTCAGTTGATGCCACCCAGAACGACACCGACCGAATCGATCGAAGACAACGCAATTGCCAAAAAAGAAACCACCGCCGAAGAAACTGCAGCGTAACTTCGACAGCGGTATATTATTTTTGCACGGGCACCGTTTTCTTGACTTTTGGATCAAAAGTCTTCTGGCGCTTTAGCCGCCCATAGCTGGGAACATATCACGAGCCATTTGAATTCCTGCAGGACCAACCAGCACGACAAAGATGCCTGGGAAGATGAATAATACCAGCGGGAAGATCAGCTTGACGGCGGTCTTCGCGGCTTTCTCTTCTGCAATTTGCTGACGTTTAACTCGCATTGCATCACTTTGCACCCTTAAAGCATTTGCAACGCTTGAACCAAACTTATCCGCTTGAATCAAGATGGATGCCAGCGAGCGTAGGTCATCGACACCAGTACGAGCACCAAGATCGGTCAATACTTGGTTTCGAGCACGCCCCATTTGTAACTGCAAGTTACAAAGTCCGAATTCATCTGCGATGATACGATAACTCTTCTTCATCTCTTGAGAGACACGTCTCATGGCTTGATCGAGGCCAAGACCGGCTTCGACACAGACGACCAACAGGTCCAATGCGTCTGGCAAGCCTTGGAAAATCTGCTGTTTTCGTCGCTTGACAAGTTGTCCCAACACTAGCGTTGGCACGAAGAACCCGAGTCCGGCGACTACGATACCGCGAATTGCCGCATCCATCGTAAAACCGTACATGAATAAAGTTGCACCACCACCGGCGAGTAGAAACAGCAAACCTACGATTGCTCGAATGGACAAATAGACCATTGGCGCTCCTTCGCTGCGAAAGCCAGCTTCAACCAAGGTCTGACGAAGCTTGCCCATCTCTGCTTCATTTTTTGGAGCCAAAGGCTTGGCTAGGGCAGGTGAGGCCTTTTCCAAGGCACCTATCAGTGCTTCAGTCTTCTTTTCTTTCGGATCGCCCGCCTTGCGGCGCGGATCGCTCATTTCTTGCAATCGTTGCTCTGCTCGATCGTCTCGCTCCATGAAGTGACCAAGAACGAGCCAAGTCAGTGCACCAAATGCAAAGAAAATGGCGACGGGAATGATAATGGCATTGGAGAGTGCGAAACCGATTAACATTGTTTTACACCTTCACGTTGATGATCTTACGGATTACCAAAGCTCCAACGAATTGAAGCACAATCGCACCGGCCATGAGTTTTCTTCCAGTCGGATCGCGGAAAAGCACCATTGCGTATTCATAATTCAAATAGAGCATCGTCAACATTAGGACCGGTGGCAAAGCCAAGAGAACGATACCCGACAACCGACCTTCACCAGTCAGAGCCTGAATTTGGCCCGCCAGCTTGAATCTTTCGCGAATCAAAGTGCCGATCTTGTCCAAGATCTCGGCCAAATCACCACCAGTTTGACGTTGTAAAATAACGGCAGTTGCAAAGAAGCGAAGGTCCATATTCGGAACGCGTTCCGTCATATCCTCCAAAGCTTCGTCCAGCGTCACGCCCAAATTCTGTTCTTCGAAGGCGCGGCCGAACTCTTTGGAGATCGGATTGGGGAGCTCGGATGCAACGAGGCCAAAACCCGACGCCAAGCTGTGACCGGCTCGTAAAGAGCGCGACAGCAATTCCAGCGCCTCTGGAAGTTGCTCGTTAAACTTCGACATGCGACGTTTTCTCTTGAGCATCAACCATACGACAGGCAGGAAGCCTGTTGTGCACGCAAAAATTGGAAGCAGCCATTTCGGGATTGGAGCAACGAGGCATGCAATCGCCCCACCTGCTGCTGCCGCCAAACAAATGCTCAAGAACTTGGAACCTGACATATCCACATCGGCTTGAGACATCAGATTCGAGATGTTCCCAAGTTTCTCCAGCAGTTGGTCTGCCAGAGTGTTGTTTTCGCCAAAGGTGTTTGCAGTCAGCAAACTCGCTTCATTCTCTGGTGTTTCTGACTGCTTCTTGGCTCCCGTCAGTGCGGCTAATCGGTCTTCGGCCGTATTCTCAGGAGTCGGTCGCATGCTGAGCGCCACGAAGCCAATTAGACTTGCGACGCCAATGCCGACAGAAATGATGATGATGATCGATAACATGCCTATATGCCTGTGTGTTTCGCATTCGTGTAGTAATCAACGCCACTTTGTTTGTGCTTTCTGATGAAAGCAGTAGAGGCAGATTGCTACTTCAAAAATTTGATCCATTTAGGGTATTAGTTGCCTGATGAAGTTTCCGGCGCCTAAAACTAGGCTTCCATAATATTGCGCTGACGAAACGCACTTGCTGGAAGCCGCACGCCTGCGGACTCTAGTCGGTGCATGAAAGACGGACGTACACCCGTGCATTCAAAGTGACCGTGAGCCTTTCCATCTTCCGTGATTCCATCCTGACAGAACTTGTAAATGTCCTGCATGACAACCGTCTCTTGTTCCATGCCGGTGATCTCCGTAATGTGTGTTACACGACGTGGACCACCCTGCAAACGGTTGGCTTGAATAATCACATCAACCGCGCTAGAGACCTGCTGGCGAATGGCTTTGATCGGCAATTCAAATCCAGCCATCATGACCAGCGTTTCCAATCGAGCGACACCGTCCCGGGGATTGTTGGCGTGAATCGTTGTTAGCGATCCATCGTGACCAGTGTTCATGGCTTGGAGCATGTCCAACGTTTCACCACCACGACACTCACCGATGATGATCCGTTCAGGACGCATACGAAGAGCATTCTTTACGAGGTCTGTAGCCGTTACGGCACCATTGCCTTCGATATTCGGCGGACGCGTTTCCAAACGTACAACGTGCTCTTGTTGCAGCTGCAATTCCGCCGCATCCTCGATCGTGACAATTCGCTGATCGTTGGGGATAAAGCTACTCAAGGTGTTCAGCAAGGTGGTTTTACCAGAACCAGTACCACCGCAAATGATCATGTTCAAGCGAGCTTTGATACAGCCTTCGAGAAGCATGACCATCTCAGGCGTCAACGCCTTGTAGTTCAACAAATCCTCAAGCTTGAGCGGATTGGAGCCAAATCTACGAATAGAAACCGCCGCTCCATCCAAAGCTAACGGAGGAATGATCGCATTAACCCGAGAACCATCCTCGAGGCGAGCGTCCACCATGGGACATGTTTCGTCGACGCGACGGCCAACTTTAGAAACAATACGGTCAATGATTTGCATCAAGTGTGTGTTGTCTCGGAATTCAACTTCAGTTCGTTCCAGTTGACCACGACGCTCGACGAAAATGTGTTTCGGGCCGTTGATCATGATATCGCTGATCGACGCGTCCTTGAGAAGCAGCTCAAGAGGGCCCAAACCGAAGGTTTCATCAAGTACTTCCTCGATGATTCGATCGCGTTCATTGCGATTGAGCAGGGTGTTCTCTGCATCACAAAGATGCTCTACAACCAGGCGAATTTCCTTCCGCAACTGGTCACCCTGCATGTCACCCACGCGGGAAAGGTCGAGCTTATCCACCAGTTTGTTGTGGATGCGGCGCTTTACCTGCTCAAATTCGTCTGCCTTCGATACTTCTGTGCGCTGCTTATTGAGAGTCTTCATTTGTGCAATCTGCCAGGGGACGTATTTGTGATGACTCGGTTTTTTGATCGCTGCTTGAGTTGAGCAGCCATAGAAACCGCAGCAAGTAGGCAATACTTGCTGGGGAAGCTTACATCACGGAATACGTAAACCCTGCTAATCGCACCATGTTTACAAAAAAAGACGGCTCTTTTTACTGGTCGGTTTCAACTTTTGCAGTTGGAAATCGATCGCTCAAATAGACTCGGGCCACATCAACCATATAACCCTTATCACCGTAGCTGAGACTTTGCTTTAGGTACTTCTCGGCGAGCTTCGCCTTGTTCAAGCTATCGTAGTACAACCCGATATAGAGGTCCGCGTAGAACTGAGCTCGCTTGCGGGATGCGCCGCCTGAAGTGTTTTTAACGGCGGCCTTCATTACTTCGTCAGGCTCGATTTCGCCTTTGAGCATTTGCAGCACACTCATCATGGGCTGCCGTCCGTCACCTCGGCTTGGGATCACTGTCTTCTTGGCTGCCTCCAGACTCTGCGACTTGGCCACGCAGAGGAAATACCAGGCCGAGTTTTCGACGTCGTCTGGATTGACATCATGGTGAATCTTGAACTGAGCCGCTCCCGACTTGAAGTCACCCACGCTGGCAAGCGCGATGCCGCGTTGCCAATTGCGCGCCGCGGACGCAGGAACAAGCTTCACGACTTTATCGAATAGAGGAACACTTTTTTTCGATGCGCCAGCGCGATACAAGATTTCGGCCGATCTTTGCAGAATCCCAGGCGAGTCATTAGCCAGCTCCGCAGCTTCCTCGGCCTTAGTGATCGCTGATTCGTATTTCTCCGAATCGAACAGTTCCTCGGCCTGAATAAGCCTACGAACGGCTTGGCGATAGCTATCTTCTTCTCCAGCTTTCTCTTGAGCCC
>JBCCEO010000130.1:0-13764 GCA_039030255.1 Planctomycetota bacterium
CACCAGTTACGAGGCTCGCGAGGTTCCCGATGAGCTGCGAGCCACCGCTGAAGAATGGCGCGAAAAGATGGTTGAGGCTGCGGCCGAGGCCGACGAAGAATTGCTAGAGAAGTTTGTCGACAGCGGCGAGCTCTCGGAGGACGAGATTCGCAGTGGTCTGCGTCGTCGCACGACGCGTATAAAAAGTTGTATCGGGCGCATTTCGGAGTTCGATTTCTGCGATCGATTTTGAATCCGTTCCGCCAAGATCCTCCTGCGTAATAAAGGAGGCGGGGATTTGAAGTTGCTGATCGAGTGGGTCTTGGGTCGGAAAGAGTTTTCCAACAAGCGATAGTGATCTGGTCTTGTTGCTAGTCGGTTCTGTGCAACAAGTCGAGTAGCGAGTGACTAAGCGTCCTTCGCTTCCCTCGCAAAAATAGCCTGAGAAATTTGTCTTTTGGTCGATGATCCACTTCCCGAAAAGGCAAATCCCGTTTGGGTGGAGTAGGCGCCTGAAGCCGAGGCCATCTGGTCCCCATCTTAAATCTGCTTTCGAATCAAGCGTTCGCTTGGCTGCCTCCAGGAACTGATAGGACTTGCGCCGTGACGCAATTCCGCGAAGCAGGCTACCAAAAGTCACGCGGTACTTGGGCCAAGCAGCATTGTCAATTCCAGGCCAAGGGGAAAAGTACGCGTTCTCGAACAGCGCGGTTCGCAGCTCTGCAATTTTGCTGCCACGATACGCGTAGTCTTCGCGGGAAAAGGCCTGTCGATCAAGTAGACTAGGAGCCACAGCAATTCTCCCTGTAAAATGTTCCGCGAATAAATCACCGATTCTTGTTCTGCTTGTTTGTAGGTTGCTGGTTGTCCCCAGTCGATCCTGTCACTCGCCGCTTGGTAGGATGCTGCTACTAGTTGTCAGCCCGCGTGCACGAAAGTGCTTCTTCAGTCGAAAATAGCGAATCGTAAAATACAAAAGCGAGATTTGGAACAAGATAACTGCCGCTGCTACCGCAACCAGTATTACTAAAGTCTGGATCCGCAAGCTTGGTTCTCTCACCGCTACAGTACATTTCAAAGGTGGTGCCAGGTAAGGAAAGGTCTCAAGGAAATCGACGTTGTCGCTATCCGGCCTCGGGAAATTATCATGATGCGCGTCCGCAAGTGAAACGTCATAAAGCAGGCTATCACCTTGAATGCTACATAGCTTGGCTATATCGTCGGTCAAACGCCTTCCGTTTGGGTATGTCTGCGGATATAGCTCTCCATCGAGCAATATGTCGTCTCGTAGAGTTAGAATCATTACGTCGGGCTCAAAGTCGTAGCTTCGGATTCCAAAGAGTGGGGGAATCGCAAATGCCAGAACATCTGCGATGGGTCCTGGCGATTTATCACGCTTTGTAATCTCTGCCACATGCTCACGCGGCGGTAATGTGTTAAGGAATCCGAGTCTTGGAAGCATGGTTCGTAAAGATCGTCCCACATGATCAATTTGCTTTCCAAATCCCTCGGAAGTTGCCCAAATGACAAAGTCGGTTTGATTGCCAGGGAAGTTGGCGAGCGGGATCTCAATCACCATCGCGACACAGTTCGTTCGCGAGAAGCTATGCAATATAAACGGGTCATCTCGGACACCTGCCCAAATGCGGAATTGATCTTGCTCTAGCCCTTTCACCTCTAACTTTCTTAGCAGCGTCTTACTCAGATATTCGTCATTCGTATCTGAGAATTCGGGTCGCCAATTCTTGACGGGTGCATCGTTAAGTTTTATTTCAAATGATATCTCTTCTTCGATTTCGCTTGGTTTCAAAACATGTCCGCCGTATCGAGCTAGTGTTCCTTGGACGTCATCGGAGAAGTCAATCTTGCTGGTCAAGTCGATGTGGAGCCGGTAGGTGTAAGGCAGGAGAGGAGTTGGCTCATCCTTTATCAGTCCTCGTCTCACACAGATGATCAGAGTCAGATTCTCGGATCCATCTTTTACGTAGCCAAAAAGATCGGTGATTCCTCCTTCTTGCTTTTGCAAGAACAGTGGATCGGCGTGGTCCGAGGCAAGCACTGCTACCGCCTGAAAAGTAAATTGAGTGTAGAACGCAAAGACTATTGCAATTAGAGACTTAAACTTAAACGTAGATTGCATGTTGCCCATGATTATTCAAAGACCTCAGAGCCAACGTGCTCTCCAAGCTTTCGGTAGCTTTCCCACTGTTGTTCGTCAAAGAATTGGTCGAGTGTCGACTGATTCGGAAACTTCGGGTTCTGGGCCTTGTAGGTCAACACATCAATGGGTTCATCGCCATTGACTGATGCTTTCAGGTAAAGCATCCAAGAAGTCTTGCGACCATTCCAGGCAGCGGCATCGTTCTCGCCAATATATTCGACCTTCAACAGGGAAGCATGCTTGCGGGTCTTACCATCGTCGTCCGTCAATAGGTCGCTCAAACGACCCAGCTTGCAGACTATGTTCTCTGGAACACCAATGTCATTCAAATGCTCGCAGATTCGTATTCTCCTTTGTTCTTCATCGCTACATTCATTTGATGCCGCATCTGAAACTGCGGCTGAGATGTCTGAGATTTCAGCGCCCAAATCGATCCGGGCGATTCGAGTCAAATCTGCCATGATCTCTCCAGAACGGGCTTCGTCGGCGCCGGCATCACAGACAATAATGAATGGAACTCGCCTTCGCAGCAGCTCATAGGCGCCGCTGTATTCGAAATGCCCTCCATCGGAGAGATACCAAAATCGTTTCCAAGGTCCTGCGAATTTTCCTCGAAGCTCGGCTAAGAGGAGTTCTTGACCTTGCAGCCACTGCGAAAACCAAGTCCAGATCTTTTTGCCGAAGCCCAGACGAAAAGGCACGTTGTTCAACTTTGTGTATCCAAGGCTCGAATCCCACCAGTAGCCCAAGCGAAGATTTGCCATCGTCATCAAGATGGCTCGCGCGACATTTGTATTCCGACCTTGGCCTGGACTAAATGCTGCCCCGGAAATTGCCATCCACTGTCTTAGCGTTAGCGACTCGACTTCTGCTGGCCGCGAGTCCCGCGCGTTCAATGGATGTACCGAAGTAACATCAACGAGCGGCCGAAGTCTTTTGGCTGTCTCGGTTTCATCCACTTCCCAAACAGCATGCCAGTCTTTTGCGATACTCATTCCTACAGGACCAACGGATAGGTTGTGAGATTGTCGGGCGTTAACTCCGCGCTGTGAAACGACGTCGTACGTTTCGTTGACTGCAACGTTCAGAATGTGCAGTGGTCCACCGCCCTCATGAGGCTTGTAATCGTAAAAAGGCGTGTCGTCTCCTTCGATAACATGCGAGACATCCATTCCATCAGAGTGTCTGAGACGTCTGGGGTTTACAGCACCTAAGAAGACTCTAGCAAGCCTAGCCGAGTAGACGGAAAGCGGGCTTGATCGATTCACAAATGGAAAACACTCACGCGAACCTAGCAGCAACGTTATGACGACCGCCAGTGCCGTCGTCAAAACCCCGGCGGTGAATGCATAGCCACTTCCGTACGAGAGATGAACCAAGAAGGAAACCAAGCCAAGCGGAATGAAAACTCCGGTTAGGACAGTAGTAATCGTGGGTAGATACGGTATACGGGTCAAGATGGACAAGATTCCCTTGTTCTCGGAGCCGCGTGCTGATAGGTACCAGATGAAGGTACGGACGGCTGGTGTGGCGGCAACGATAACGCCCACTGCAGAGCCAATGGCTGTGAGGATTGTCGTTAAGTTGAATTCGCCCAGCAACACAGCTTTCGCTAGCCACATTCCGATACTGTCGATTATCGCGAATGACACTAGCACGAGCGTCAGAGCAAAGGCAGTTGCAAGCCAGTAAGTAAGCTGGTTCCGACTCAATGCAAGCCTCCAGTGGCTGTTCGGGTTACCGAGACCTTCGTCTGCGCTGATTTTCTTCCAGCTTGCTACTGTCCAGCCGACCGCGGCTAGAAGGGCGACTAAAGCAACGGGTTGCCCCAAAGCAAGCAGGCAACCAACCGTGAGCGCTAAGAGTGCGGCAAAATAAGCAATTACAAATCGATGAAGTCGGTCTTGTGATCCCAGCCAATATGCAAAGACCAGCGGAACAATTCCAAGCCAGATCGAAAACTCTGTTACATGAAGCCACAATGGACTAAGCCATTCCGGGGCGGCGGCTGAAGCCGGTGCGAGGGCTCCGATAATTCCATATGACTTCAGGATGAAGTCACGAAGAAACGGCAAGTAGTAGAGGCCTGCTGCAAGGCCGAAGATGGATACGAAAAGGAATGCGAAGATGAGCGTCAACGAGAATAGGTTTCGCCAGAATGTTACGAAGTTGAATAGCTGCTCACCAAATCCGTTCGGTGCCAAGTAGTTTGCGTGGCTTCGTATCCAGCTATTTGGCTCGGAGCGCGGATCCTGAAGCTCCCGCTCTACGTGTCCTTGCGCCGCAGCAATATCAACACCCGCTGGTCCCTTCAGTCCGTCCCCCGCCCTAGTCTGGTCGTAGAATCGCCCCAGGAACGAGCCAGCATAACCTCCGCCGGAAACCGTCGATAGGAAGTCGATCGACTTCAACCAACCGCTGCGCGCAAGCGATTGCATGACGCCCATACAAAAAGCTGCGCTGCGGATACCACCTCCAGATAGCGCCAATCCAAGGGTGTCTGGAGGCAGCGCGTGCTCCGAGTCTTCTTGCTCGGGGGAATCGGGAGATCGAACTTTGGTAAACCAGATTTCGGTTTCTTTAGTCATGGTGATTTAGCCTTTGAAGTTTGGCGCACCGTTCTGTTCAGGAAAGCCCACGATGTCAATATCGAAGAAAAACGTTAACCCTGCTTTTCCATATCCCGTCGACCTCGCACCAATTTGGCTTCTTCCGCTTCGAGAACACTTGGATAGACCTTTCGCTGTTCATATTCAGGGCGCGAAGGAATCACAGGCTCGACCGAGTCCATACCTGCAAAGTCCTCGCAGTGATCCTCGGTGAGCATGTCGGCGGCTTTCTCGGAAACCATGTAAACATTGGTAACAATGAAATAGCCATAGATTCGTGGGAAAACACTCGCGTCAACGACTCGCAACCCCTTTACGCCGCGGACGCGGAGTCGACTGTCTAAAACCGCATCATCATCGCCTTCATCCGGCCCAATACGGCACGTTCCACATGCATGATGTCCCCAGGCTGTATGTTTGATCCAATGTCTTTCGTCCCCGAAATTCTCGATGCCAGGTTGTTCGATAGACTCAATTGTTCCAGACTGTTTGCCAGTTTCGAGAAACTCTTTCGTCAATCCGACCGCTTCGTAGATGGCTTCGATATCTCGACTCTTCCCCTTTAAATTGGAATCGTCCTCGGCACCTGGAAAGGACTTCAAATGAATCTCTGGACGACGGAATGGATTGTTATCCTGCAGTCGAACGTAGCCGTTTTGATTCTCTGTCCTCGCTTTTAGGATGACCCACGTTAGGTATCGCTTTGCGTCGGCTGCTGCGTCGGGCGTATCGGAGGAGGAGGGACCGGGCTGGAGTTCCGAAGGCTTCGAGTATCCGACTTGGTAGCCAGGGAAGCGTCCCGCGACCGCGAACAAGAACAGATCGGGCGTCTTGTCTTCAAATTTGGAACGAGCCAAGATTGCGATCAGTCCTCCATTGGCCCCGTATGGGTTGGGAGCTTCTCGCTCGTCGCCAATGCCATCTCGCCAAGCCTGGAGGATTGGGTCTTTGGAAGCTTCTGGATTTTTCGATGTAAGTCGGAGATCTTTTAAGCTCGTGAATGATTTCTTCAGCTTCGCGACGACGGGAACTTCGTATCGATCCTGCAGGTTCTTCCCAACGCCAGGCAAGTGAACCTCGCAAGGAATATCGTGATCTTTCAATTGCTCTTCGTCACCGATGCCCGATAGCATTAGTAGTTGAGGAGTATTAAACGCGCCGCTACAGACAATCACTTCTCGACGGCAATAGACAGTCTTGATGTTATCGCGCCAGTCCTCCGGCAATTTTTCCGCTCGGGCGTCCGCTTCGTAGGCGTGCTCACGAGGAAAAATATTGACACCTACTGCCTGATTTCTGGCTTCTAGTCCTCCAACTCTGTGCGGATCGCAATCATCCAAGGCGATGGACGTCGCGCAAACCCCAGTAAGCACCTTCAGCGATTCTGTGTGATTCTGCTTCGCTGCATTCAAACGCTGCCTCGCATCGCTTCTTCGGCCATCACGACGAATCGAGCAAGGAATCAGACTTACGCCAGCTTGACTTTTGCGCATTGTTTCCCAATGATTGGGGTCCAGTGCTGGGCCTGGCTGTCCCCTCACCACCGCTTTGACGAGACTCAGCAGTTGTTCGCGCCCGTTTTTTAGAGAAGCGGCAACGGCTTCCAGAATTAGGCGAACAAACTTCTTCTCTTGTTTCACAAGTCGCAAATCTGCAATCGAGGTGTGTAGCCAACCACCCTTTCCGTGCCGTCCATTTTCCCAACCCGTTGGAAATCCTAAAGCAGCTTTTGCCCAGCCGAACCAAGTGAGAGGACGATCGTAGAGGCAGTGCTCGAGCCGTTCGAAATAGGACCGCATTTTGTTACCTTCCCAGCTAACATCGCCAGTCGCCTCGGCAATCTCGTCCCAATCGTTGGCGGGGCCGCATATCGTAATCATGGCGTTGTGAATGGTGCAGCCGCCTATCCCCTGGGCACGCGGGTAGAAAATTCCCTTCTCATCCTCCTTGGCGCTGACCAGCGGTGCACCTTCGGGCGGACAATACAGTTTCGGATCTTGGCTCTGTTCGGGGTCGTGATCAAAATGCTTCACAAAGTACCGGAGAGAGTGACGTGGGTCTTCGCTTGCTTCGGTATGCAGTAACGGAACTTCAGTACTGTCTACGATGGAATTCTCTGGTGGAGAAGTTTTGCCAGGCCCCATCTCGAGCACCAAGACTTTGAACCCACGTTCCACTAGACGCGCTGCAAGTGGCGCTCCTCCAGCCCCTGCTCCGACAACAATAAAATCAAAGGGAGTGCAGTCCTTTACGTCTTGTTGCCATCGCTTTTGCCATGACTGGGGAATGTCCGTGAATTCGATTGAAGGTTCTTCAGTCATCACTTTATTCGCTTATATTCTTCGCGTACTCAAATCGATTCAGCTGGCAAATCAGAATGACTTGACCAGATTGATCAAATCTGTCTTTTCTTGTTCCGTCAAATTTTCAATGAACTCATAGTCGTGCCCGTGGTCAAGAACGATGTCTGGACACGTGCTAATCTTCAGCAAAGCTGGTGCCACATCGCGTTCGAAAACGACGATCGCCTCTTCTGTTCCATGCACCTTTTCGTTCCGTAGGAATTCCGCCGTTGCACGAAACGCTTGCAAGAAATCCTTCAGACTTCCGTTACGATCAAGATTTGTCACAAGGTTGACGGGCATCGATTTTGGAAAGGGACCAATTCGTATGTCACTTCCGTTGCCAGCCAAGATGGGAGCAGTAAATAAGCAGGTTACGGCGGAGAAAAACAGGCAAGCTAAACCAGTACCTCGTACCACGGCCCGACCCCATGTGAAGCCATGCAAGTAAGTCCATAGGACCGCGATACCGAACGCCAATAGCAAGGCGGCGACAACGTATGTTTGCAGCTGGAAGAACCCCGGGAATCGGTCGATTTCCAACAATCGCACGTAGTCTCGGTGCGAAAACGCAAGGTAGCCTGCGAAAGCGGCAGCTGCGCTCACTAGAAGACCTAGTAGGATCTGCAGCGGAACGATAGCCTCTTGAAACGGTAACTTGCTCTTGATTCTGCTCAGCCAGTGAACAATTCGATCACCAAAAACAAATAACAGTCCAAGCAGCAGAAAAAGGAGTGGAATAATCCAGGGCAGCACGCGTTGAGCAACTGTAAAGCTAACACCCAATGTGCCCGCAAGTACGCTTGGAACATTGCTTCCGCGAATGAGAAAATAGGATTCTTCGCTTGTGCGCCAGACAAGCCCTGCGTCAAGTTGAGTTTGAGCGGCCGACTCGGCTTCCGATCTGCCAGCATATCCCCGATCATGACCTGCAGTGGCACGCTGAGCAGGAGTGAGCAACTTTTCCATTGCATCCTGGTAACAGTCCAAGCGACCTGCAACACTTGGATCATTGTTGAAATCGCCTAAGGCATTGTTATGGAAGAAAGGCGCTGTTGACCAGGCGCTGATCAAAGTTGGGACTCGGTAATATCCAGGACCTCCTCCCTGCGGTTCGAACGTCTTATTCGATTTGGAGAAGGGATCAAAATAGGGGACTTCGCCAACGGGTTGCAAATCTTTGTAAGTCCAGGATGCAAAGTCTTCCCAGATTTGCCCTTGCATTGCATTGGTTGCAGTTGCTCGCCCCGCGTTGGTACGAACCATACTTACGGGAATGCGGCGATCTGTGGATAGGTAATTCTCTTTCCAAAACTCTGGTTCTTCGACTGCATTCAGTGCCCATTCTTGGTATAGCTCTGGCAGTTCGCCGTGGCCACGCGTAAGCTCCCGAAGATCTTCTAGCGTAAGGTCCAGCGCCAAGCGATCTTTCCATGCGGCTGGTATTCCTTCAACATCGAGCTCCTTTTCAAGTGTTTCATTCGTGCCCGGCTGGACACTCGAGTGGCAAGCAATGCACCCGCGTGCGAATACCCGTCTACCGGCTGCCAGACGGTCGTCCCAAGGATTACCATTGAATTCAGGTTCGGCCTTTGCCGGGGTGGAAGGCTGATTCTCGTGTTCCGACGTTGATTCTGGTGCCGAGCCTATTTTCGAAGACGACTGTTCCGGTTGGTAGGAGTCGGATGCATTATTGGATTCATCCTCTTTGCATTCTTCTAAATTCTTTTTAGGCTCTGCTCTGGGCCAACCAATTGCGAGACCATCAGGTGCATCACGCAGCTTCATTGGATCCGAGCTCTTGAGGAAGAAAGCTGTCATTGGATCGACACGCAGCTTGGTGGCGTGCCAATAAACTGAATTCGCTTCGCAGTCAGCCAACTTGAACGGAGATTGCGGGCGGAACCCAAGGACTGGATTGTGATTCTGCACCCAACGTTGGTGAAACAGACCGATGTTCATGTAGACTCTTGCCAAGGCAACCCAACTGCCCACGCTGTCTGAACCATCGACCAGTACTCGCGGCACCAAACGCGGATTGCCCTCGAAACCGCCTGGCTCTCCAATCCTGCCCCGAGCATCAAGAAGATCTTCTCCCAGTTGCGTCCCGAGATAGTCCCCGTAGCTTTCGTCCCAAAGGCCTGCGAATTCTTCCGATTCTTCGCTCAATTGTTCGGCGGGATTAAAACGCGCGCGATTGACACGCCAACCGAGGCCAAAAATGGCGTTCATCGTATTTGAGTTGTTGATACCGTCAGAAGCGATCAACGACGTGTCAATTGTCCCCGGCATCTGGGAATCGAGCACGTGATGGAAGTAGTTGTCTTTCGGGACTCGACCGCCAAGCGCGACGCGGACTCGCAGGTATTGTGCACCGATTGTCCCAGAGAGGTTCTCCCACTTAGGAAACTCGAAATTATCCGGCGGGCTCAGTGGATGGGGGCCGACATGGCAGAACGAGCAGGCCATGCCGACGCGAAATGGCCGAATCGTATTCGGGTCGCTGGAATATGAATCATCGGGATCGTAGAACCGCTCCGCGTCAAAGCCTTGCGATGGGTGAAAGTCGGGATTGGGGAACAATCGCAGACCCACGATGCCGGATGAATAACCGTAAATATACGGATCGGGCGGCTGCATTCCGCTGTATGGACCCTCTGTCTCTCCTTGGGCGTTAGACTTGGGCATCTCATATTCTTCACCGTTTCCGCCGAGATCCGAACTCTTTGCCCCATAAGGTTTCATGATCGAGTAGTTGAGTTGCTGCGTGACATTTGGCAGCTGATAACCACTGTTCTTGGAACCGTAATTCACCTCATATTTTGAATAATTCGCTTGAATCGGTCTCGCGAATCGAATTCCGTAGGCCGCCTTTGTTTCTTCGTCCGTGGGTTTCCGCATGCCGGGTTCGGTCACCAAGCCGCCTTTGGCCCAGTTTACTCCCCGATTGTTCGAGTCGAGCACTTTGAGCAAGTCCACAGTTCCGTATCCGTGGCGAGCCAGCCAGTCCCAAAAGGCTTCGTTTCCGCCGGTCCAGATCATCCATGCATTGCGTCCAATGATCTCCTCTTCTTCTAATTCTAGAGGACCGCAGAGTTTGCCATGATTGGCTTTCTGATCCATTTGAGCGAACAAATCTTGCGACTCAGGTGGATATGTCTGCTCCGCGTATTTGCGAATACTCAAGTCACGCGTTTGGGGATCTGCAAGTTGACGCGCTCGGGCTTCATCGACTGTCGAACGATTTCGGCAACCCTGGGATGTGGTCAAAAGAAGGACAAAAGATATAAAATGTGCGACGTAGCTACAGGACCGACCAAAACGATTCATTGCAGCACGGACTTGAACGCTAGTATTCATTTCCTGGAACGAGGATCCAAGCATACTCTTGCCCTTCATGTCAGCAGACGAGGAGTGATCAATGGTTACAAGTGCATTTCTTCTGGCAGCAGAACCGGCTGAGTTTTCCGTTCGGCTCCAGCGCAGCTACAGCAGCGTTGATTGCTTCTGTCATCCCCGATGCCCATCATCATAAGACTGAGTTGACTGGGCAGTGAGTAAGAATCCGCGGCGTCGTAATTGACTTCGTAACCCATGTCCTCTAGCGCGCCGACAGTCATACGGCTAATTGGATTTGGGCCTTGATTGACGAATCCAGTCATTCCCTCGTGGCCAAAAATCGTTTCGCGCCAATGACCGCATCGAGTCCCTGGCCCGTGCTGGTTCTCGACAGGAACCGCAATGGGCTGCTCTACGCCGAGAATTGCTCCAAGTTCGTTTGCTGCATTGAGCCCGAAGAAAACTGGGTTTGCAGCTTGAAGGCAATTAGTGGTTACTAGATCAAGCTCGCCCCATAGCGTTCCAACTCCAAGCACATGCCCCATTTCATGAATAATGACGTCGACCAGGGTTCCATCGCTTTCCATCCGTCTTAAGTCATCGACATCGAATTCCATAAAACCCGCAGCTGGCAGTTTGTTTTGCCGGATAAGTGTTGGCGCAGCTCGCCCCAGGACACGCCCTGGCCCATCAATCCTGGTGCCGCTTGCATCGATCAATACATCATCTACAACCTCGCCCGTTGGTAGACGCACGGCCTGCAGGTCGCCTACGATGATCTCCGACCAGCGAGCTGCAGCAGTAGCGAACGCGTCTTGCTGATTAGTCGTAAGCCCACCTTGGAATCGCACTTCGATCTCAAATTCGGAATTTGAATCGCCAGCGGCGTTATCGTCGTTCGAGGAGTTGTCGTGATCTGAATTACAGTCGGAAGCATCCGAGAAAGCGCGTTTCTTGGTCTTTGATTTTTTCTTAGAGCCAAGAATTGCCGGGTCAAAGCGTGCCAACTCAAGTTTTGAAAG
This sequence comes from Planctomycetota bacterium, assembly GCA_039030255.1. GTDB lineage: Bacteria > Planctomycetota > Planctomycetia > Pirellulales > Pirellulaceae > Aureliella. The sequence continues at coordinate 11,453 of JBCCEO010000130.1, forward strand.
GCTCTGAGCCATGACTAACATCCCCCCTGAAATCAGTATTTTCGAGAAAACAAACCATTGTGCTGCCCCCATGCACCGACGTTGGCCCCTGTGGGGCCAAAACAGTCCAACGAAGTTCATTGTTGGAATCAATTCGCGACATGAGATTTCAAATGAAAACTACACCCCCGTCACTGTGAAACCGTATGTGTTGCGAGCGAGAACCCAGCGAACAGGCCACGTGACCACTGACAAAAAGATTCCGTTTCATGCAATTGGTAGCGTCGGACTTGATCTTAAGTCCGCGGTTGCTATGTTGATTGGGACTCTTCTTCAGGATGCAAATATTGGATAGGGGTACAGCCCATTCGCGAAGTAGTTTTGGGCTATAAGCAAGCCGCTAAAAGGCATGCAGATCGCTCACGAAGTTTTCATTTTTTTCGGAAAAATAAATGCGAGAGGAAGCAAACGAGGATATTACGTCTCTCATTGAAGCAGCCAAATCGGGAGACGAATCAGCAGCACAGCAACTGTTCTCACTTGTGTACGACGACTTGAAGGCGATTGCAAAGAGGAAAATCGGCGACGGCCACTTCTGGGGGACTCAAACCACTACGCTCGTGCACGAAACCTATATGCGAATGTTTAAAAGCGGCCCAGTTTCTTGGTCCCACAGAAGGCATTTCTTTTTTGCAGCTGCGCACGCAATGCATGACATACTTGTCGAGCGCGCGAGACGTGACAAAGCCGCCAAACGTGGTGGCGGCTTTGCGAGAGTGGAACTTCACGAAAATCTGCTTGCATCCGATTGCCCGCCAGATCTCATCGAATTGAGCGAATCGCTTCAACGGCTTGAAGAGCATCATGAGCGCAAGGCAAATGTCGTATTCCTGAAGTTCTTTGCCGGTCTAACTCACGCTGAGATCGCCGATCTGCTTCAGATTTCTGAGGCAACGATCGGGCGGGATTGGGACTTCGCCAAGGCGTGGCTGAAAGATGATATGAGTGGCGAATCTTAAAAAACGCTCAATTTTCAGTAAGTGTCTGAGTGTTTTCAGGCACAAATTGCGGCTGTCTATAGGACAAAATCTTTTGGGGTGAGTTGTATATGTCGGATTTGGAGAAAAGAAGCAGCGAGCTGTTCAGCAGAGCTCTCGAGCTGCCGGCCTCGGATTGGCCATCTTTCCTCGAGGACAACTGCGACTCTCTGGAGCTTAAGAAAAAAGTGCAAGCACTTCTTGATGCTCATGTAAGTTCTGGTGATTTCCTTGCTTCTTCAGCTCTTGAAACTTACCCCGAGCTCGGGCTGCCTTTCGGAGGGCAAATCGAAGAATTTCAAATTGTACGGCTCGTCGGAAAAGGTGGGATGGGCAAAGTCTATCTCGCAAAAGACACAAAATTAAATCGGATGGTCGCGCTCAAGACGGTTGGGCACCTGGACGAGGGGACGCATGACAAGAACGTAGCTGAGAGGTTTCGACGTGAGGCACAGGCAGCGGCCCGCCTGGTACACCCCTCAGTGGTACAGGTCTACCGTACCGGCGAGAAGGATGGCATTTCCTACATTGCGATGGAGTATGTGGATGGCCAAACACTCCAACAGTGGTTGACCGAGCAAGCCGAAGACTCGCACCTGCACGGCGAAAAGTACCATCATAAGGTCAGTAGCTTGTTAGCAGAAATCGCAGACGCGATGGAGCAAGCACATCAGGCGGGTGTTGTTCACAGAGATGTAAAGCCATCGAATATTCTGATTGACCAAGACGGAAAAGCTCGTTTGGCTGATTTTGGAATCGCAAGAATACTGAATGAAGACACCTTAGAGGATAAGGATGCGATTGCTGGGTCTTACGCTTACATGAGTCCGGAGCAGGCGCATATCACCTCTGTCGAAGTTGATCATCGCAGTGATATTTTCTCGCTCGGTGTCGTGCTATACGAAGCAATATCATTCCAACGACCTTTTACTGGATCTAGCTACCCTGATCTGCTTAATTCGCTCTCTGAATGCAATCCGAAAAAGTTATCAAGGCTTGAGCCGCGAGTCTCTAATGATCTAGCTGTCGTATGCCACAAAGCACTGGAAAAGCAGCTTGATGACCGCTACCAATCAGCCGCGCATTTTGCAGCTGATCTCCGCTGTGTGATTCAGAAAAGGCCGATTCTAGCCCGGCCGCCGGGATATCTTCGACGCGCTCGCTACTTTGTACAGAGGCATCAGCGCAAGACCATGTAAACCGTACCATCAAAGTTCCACTGATCGGATGGGCGACCACACTTAAGGATGTCTGCTCCAATCAGGAGTAAAAGATGGGGATGCTTCAATATCCCCA